>JAJRAX010000009.1 GCA_028679775.1 Methanothrix sp.
GGGGACCTATTCCTCAAGATGAGGGCCCCCTCCGGGCATGGCCTGAATGCGGGTGACGAGCTGGCGCTGGACAGTCAGGGATGATGACATTTTCCCCACTTGTCTTTGGCCTGGGCCGCAATGAATCCCCGCGCCAGCCGCGCAGCCAGCAGAGCCGTTTCGCCCCGATCGTAGGCGGGTGCAAGCTCATATTTATGTCCAGGTCTACTGTGCGAGGTGCCAGGCGCTCCACAACCCTCTTTAAAACCAGCGTGATCTCCGAATTCCTCTGGCTGTATTTTCTCCAAACAAGGCCGCACTCTTTTTTGCACGCAATGCTTATATCGCCCCATCCGGTTGATTGATAAAGATACTATTCATACTGGTGTTCCCATGTTTCTCGATTTTATGAGCGAGGTCGAGGGCCTTCTGCATGCCGCCCTCGGTTCCTGTGGCTACAAGGTAGAGCAAGGTGTAAACAATCTGGGCCTGGACGTGAGCCCTCACGCTGATCTGGCTTCGTCCGTGGCCTTCCGGCTGGCCCCATTGCTGAAAAAAAGCCCGGTGGCCATTGCCCGGGAGATCCACCAGGCCCTCACTAAAAATTACAATTACGTCGATCGGGTGGAGCTTTCCGGTCCTTATCTCAACTTCTTCATGAGCCAAAAGTTCCTGGACACAGTCCTGCAACAGGCCCTGGCCGACAATGCCTGGACTGGCCGAATGAATGAGAAGGTCATTGTGGAGCACACCTCCGCCAATCCCGACGGGCCTTTGCACGTAGGCCACATCAGAAATTCCGTTATCGGTGACACGCTGGTCAGAATCCTTCGCCGAGCAGGATGCACTGTGGACGCAGAATATTATGTAAACGACATGGGTCGCCAGGAGGCCATGGTAGTCGTGGGCCTGGATCACTTCCAGCTGGACGGCAGCAAGGCCGACCATGCCGTGGCCAAGGTCTACATCGCCGCCAACCGTCTCATGGAAACCAATCCCGAGATCCGGACGGAGGCTGATTCAGTCATCTCCCGGTACGAAGCTGGTGACGAGGAGATTGTGGCCAAGGTCCAAAGCGCCATCAAGTATGCCATCGGCGGCATAGAAGAGACGCTGCACCGGATGAACATCCGCCACGATTCCTACCATTGGGAATCTGAGTTTGTGCGAAAAGGCGATGTTGCCGAGATATTGGGGCAACTGGAGAAGACAGGGCTCACGGAATACGATGAGGGAGCCTTCCAGCTCGACCTCACAGCCCATGGCTTCGAGAAGAAGATGGTTCTCAAGAGGGCCAACGGCACATCGCTTTACATCACCCGCGATCTGGCCTACCACCGCTGGAAGTCAGAGAACTCCGACCGCTCCGTCGATATCCTGGGAGCCGACCACAAGCTCGTCTCAGGACAACTCAGGACAGCTCTGCGCCTTCTGGGCGTCCGCGAGCCGGAGGTAGTGATATTCGAGTTCGTCTCTCTTCCAACAGGCTCCATGAGCACCAGGAAGGGCAAGTTCATTTCAGCTGATGAGCTGCTTGATGAGGTGGAGAAGCAGGCCTATGAGGAAGTTCGGCTGAGACGCCCGGAGGAGAACGAGGCATTCCTTAAAGAGGTGGCAGCCCAGGTGGCGACTGGAGCCGTGCGTTACGATGTTGTCAAGGTATCGCCTGACAAAGCTACAACATTTGACTGGAAGCAGGCTCTGGACTTCGAGAAGCTCTCTGCGCCGTTCATCCAGTACTCCCACGCCCGGGCCTGCAGCATTCTAAGGAAGGGGGAAGCATTGGGCGAAGATGCCCTCGCAATCCAGGCGGATCTTCTGACAGGCGACAACGAGATCTCCCTATTAAAGAAGATAGCACAATTCGATCTGGTGATAGACAGGGCTGCAAGAGAGCTCAAGCCCCATCAACTGGCCACATATGCTCGCGAGCTGGCCGAGAGCTTCAACCACTTCTACCGCTACAGCCCGGTGCTTGATGCAGAGCCTACGCTGCGACAGGCCAGAATGGCTTTGGCAAGAGCCGCGAAAAACGCTCTGCGGGCAACGCTGGACACCCTCGGCATAGTGGCTTTGGAGACGATGTGAAAGCTGTAGCCATTCTCTTTCCAGCTCTTGTCTTTCTATTCGCGGCGTCAGTCGCCATGGCATCGCCGCAGGGCGGACAGAGCTGGAGCGAACAGCCCTGGACAGGTGCTGCCAACAGCAGCTCTCAGGCACTAAAAGAGACGACCCTCTCAGATCCGATAACATTCAATCTGAGCGGCAAAGAGCCCCAGTTCATCCGGATCGGCGAGACGCAGTACAACTACTCCGAATACGTCTCATGCGGACGCCTCGCCCCTGCTTTGCCCGAGCTGTGGATCAGAAATGGCGATCTCTGGAGCCGACACGAAGAGGTCAACGCTGGCGAGGATGTCGAGCTGATAGCTCATGCCCCAAAAGACGGCAATGTCGATCTCTACCTCATCTCCTATGCCAACAGCACCATAGCCCACTGGAACTTCAAGTCTCTGGCAGACTACTATTATCGGTTGAGCCTCATTCCGAAAGAGACCGGCAGGCTCTTTTTGCTGCTGGCTCAAGGAAGCGAGCCCGGCAACGCCCTCATTTTGGATGTCCTGCCCCGACAGGCAGAGTCGTCATCGTCAACATCAACTTTGAATGTAGACGATATCCGAATCGGTGAGGCTCTGATAACCGTGAAGTCCGAGAGGTTCAGCGGCTATGA
>JAJRAX010000350.1 GCA_028679775.1 Methanothrix sp.
AGGTGGCCGCCATGTTGGGACTTACGTATCCGGGCGGGCCTTCGATTCAACGCGCGGCTGAGGGCGGAAATCGCCGGGCATATCGTTTTCCGCGTGCGTTTCTGCATGACGACGAGCGATTAGATTTCAGCTTCAGCGGTTTGAAGACGGCGGTAAGATATACGATTGCCGGACCGGGAAAGCCGATCCCAAAAGACGTAAACCTTTCACAAACACAAAAGGCCGATTTGGCGGCCAGCTTCCAAGAGGCGGTGATCGACTGTCTGGTCGATAAGGCCTTCGCCGCCTTGCGAAAAACAGAGATGCACACGCTGTGCATCGGCGGGGGCGTGGCGGCAAACGCCAGGTTGCGCGAACGATTCACCGAACAGGCGGAAAAAGAAAACGTGCGGCTGCACATCGCACCTTTGCGGCTTTGCACGGACAATGCAGTGATGGGAGCCATCGCCGTGGAGCGGATGAAAGCCGGTTTGATCGAAGACTTGGACTTGGAAGTTTATCCGGGAGTGATCCGCGCGACGTGACATGCTTCGAGTTCTTGTCGCGAAGTTGAAAAAACAGAATTTTAAAAACATAATTGGGCGGCATTGAAACGACCGCCCAATTATAAAATTAAATCTTTGAAATCTATTGCTTCCGAGATAGTTAATGTTTCAAATTCAACCGCAAAACACGGCTTTTTTAACGCAATGAAATCAATAATCATCTCTCAAAACGCTCAACTGTGAAGAATATATTCACACAGCATAAAACACAAAAAGCCGAGCTTTGCTAATTTAACGTCCGCGGATAGGTTATTAGCTACCTAGGACACAATAATACTACATACCGGAGCTGCTGCCGACTGTAGCCGATTCAGAAATACTTGACCCGGTAGCCGTGTTGTACGTATAAACGCTGGTCACACCGGAAAATATGGGCATTGCCGTATAACGAACATAACGTCTATCGGCGGAAACGACCGCACCTCCCGGCAAAATACGCAACTGAGCGCCCTTTGGCAACCACATAATAACCGGTTGATAGCCGGATGGATCGGGTTGTCCGGCAGGCATCAATACGCCGGTTTGGCCGCTGTTAGAATCAATTTTGTTAGTGGCGGCCGAAACATTTCTATCGGCGGAAAGGCTGCTAACAGCATGTGGGTCCAAAGCAGCGGCGATTTCCTGGGAAAGAATTTGCTGATTGGCGGCTAATTGATCGCCGGCCGCACTGGCAACTTGTTGTTCAAGCAAGGATTCATTGCGACGACCGTTTTTAAGTTCGAAGGCCACGACTGCTTTGTCGTTTTCCAGGGGAATCTTCTTTCTTACGCAAATAGGATTCTTGCCGCGAAAATGGGTGATGACTTCGACTGATACTTTGTCGGAAGTCACCTTTCCGAAAATTCTCCAGGCCAAGAGCTTGTATTTTCCGTCAAAGCCTTGGGGACAGACATAGACGGCGGAGTGCCCGCCGATGTCTTCGCCATCGGTCTGCGAAAGGATGTCACCCATCATCACTCCACCCGCTGTGGTGCGAGGATTACGAGGTGAACAAATCGTACCAGTAGGCTCCTCGACATAGAGATCGACATCGGCATCTCCGGTCCAACGGACCACGATAACGCAATCGCGGACCATGGCCTGATCTACTTCTTCACGGAATTCCTTGGCATCATTATCTTGTTTTTCGGACTTGAAGCGTTCCTGAATTTCCTTGGCCACGCCCAAGCCTGATTGCCAAATGCTTGCCTGCTCTTTAGTCCAAGCCTGACCGAGAATGCCCAAGCATGTCCAACGAAGACCATCTATGTTATTCGCGTTTCTAGCAGCTTTCAAACCGAGCATGTACGGTTCAGGCCGCAAGGGATCTTGTCGTGAAACTTGACGGAAGATATCCAAGGCCCGATCGTTAAGTCC
>JAJRAX010000351.1 GCA_028679775.1 Methanothrix sp.
GGCGAGGCTCGGTTTGTGACTGTGTACCCCGGCTGGTATCCGGGCAGGACGGTACATATTCACTTTAAGATTCGCACCGCGCCTATGGCGCAACGGAGCTTCGAATTCACATCCCAATTGTACTTCGACGATATGCTGACGGATCGCGCCCATGTTGTTCCTCCCTATGCCGCGAAAGGACCGCGCACCACGCGAAACCAGCAGGATTGGATCTTCCGCCGTGGTGGTGATCAACTCATGCTGGCTCCGAACGCAACGGCAGACGGTTATGCGGCGACGTTTGCGATCGGCCTACAGCTTCGCTGAAAAGTCATGTGCGCGAAACCGCCGACAATCTCCGGCTGCTCGAACGGACAACTCCGTTACCGTTCATGTAGATAGAGATGTGGGAGAGATGGCCCGATACTACTGCGGAGCTTCCTCAAACCGGATGGCGACGCCTGAGAGGACATGTTCAATGCGCGGTTGATCTGTGGCGCCTTGTGTCAGGATGTAGGGGTTAGAACTGTACGGCGTGTACCATCCGTATCCATACAGACTAAACGCTGCTCCTGCTGGCCCCAATAAGCCGGGCTCATAATAGGGGCTGCCCGTCTGAGACTTCACGACCATCGGCACGCCAGGCACGATCGCATCGGCTCCCAATGCGCGGGCACGATCCAGCATCGTCTGCCGGAGGGTTTCCATACTATAGTTCGAGCTCCGTACGGTGATGCGTGCCACTTCCACGTGAGGTCGCGTGGGCTCCGCCGTGAGCCACTCAACTGGGGCAGCGGTGCTTCGGGGTGGATAGGTCGTGTCCGTGAAGTACTCAGTGCGGGTGCCGACGCATCCGGTGAGAAACGCCGATACCGCGAGGGTGAGGATGGTTCGTCCGAGGGTCGTCATACAGGACACCTCAACATGGTGTTGACGTAACTGTACTACGATGCCTGCCCAAACCCCATTCCTCGTTGGAGGGGGGATTCGCGGCCGATGGGCGGTCATCTATGGCAGGTGTACAAAGAATTCACTGCTCGACTGCGACGAAAGACCTGAGCCTGTCACATCGGCCCTGCTAGGCAGCGAGTAACGTTTCAGCTTGTTCTGCCTACGGGCAGATGCTATCGGTTCGCACTCGCAGACTAGGAGTCGATGGAAAACCTATTGTGGCGCGGTGGAAATTCAATGACCCGCACATCTAGGACAGGCTCGGTCTGTCCGGTTCATCTGGTTGATCCGGTTAGTCCGGCTCTACCAAACAAGGCAAACCAACTAAACGAGACAGACCAGACAGACCGAACAGACCAAATGAGCAAGACAGGCTGGTGGACTGTTCAGCATCCTGCTAGGCAGAACCCTCAGGCCTGTTGATAAACGAGGCAGTGTATCAATGGGCAGGGATACCCGGGCCGATCTTTTCGAGAATAACCTGCTTGACTTGCCTGGCGAACCGTTTGGACACTTCCACGTTCTGCAAAACATGGCCGGATTCCGAGACGGTATATGAGGCAGGCGGAACCTGAGAGGTGATGGTGGCTTCGAACACGATTGCGACCATCTTGCCGGGCTTGCCGGTTTTACGGTTTACGCCAACGACTTCCTTCATGGAAACTTTGGAGGAAACTTCAACATCGGCAATAGACGGAGTGGCACGGACTGTCCTCGACCCATCCGCGTTCTTGTTTCCTGGGACGAGTTGAATGATAGGATCGGATGCGAGCTCATTGCGAATCTGTTGCGCAACCGCGCCTTTTGGTTTTTCCGCCTGCTGCATCTTGTTGTCCAGAACCGGAGGAGCGAGGCTCACATAAATCGGGTCTTGAGGTTGCCGTTTGGGAGCGGTGCTGAGGACTTCGAGTTGCTCCACTTTCCTTGCCCGCATCTGCTCTGACATCTCCTGGGATGCGACTTGCCGTTTGGCCATCGAATCCTCAGCATCGTGAATCGTCGTTTGCCCGTTTGGGTCTACCTCGTACACGAGAGTCTTGTTCCCTTGCTCATCGACACGGTAGACTTGTTTCCCCCC
>JAJRAX010000352.1 GCA_028679775.1 Methanothrix sp.
CATCTTCGCCTTCGAACGTCTTGCGTACTTCCTGCTGCATCACCGGCACCAGCGTTTCCAGCTGCTTGGCGAGTTCCATCGCCTTGACGGCAGCGGGCAGCACCCACTTCTTGTCGGGCGTCGCTTCGGGCTGTGGGGGCGTCTTTACCGATCCGGTCTTCGCTGCTTTGGCCATGTTTCATCTCCTATGTCATCTAATTGAGGTTCAAACGAGTCCTTGTCCTCTTCGAGGATCACTGGATAGTAACCCTCGGCCTTACGGTCCCATCGCAGTACCTTGAAACTGCCCCACATCTGTGCAATGAAGGCGCACATCTGCGCTATCTGAAGATGGTCTCCCGCGATGAGCAGATAATCGTTACCGGCGTCAAACTGTTGGGCAGCTTCTCGCATCTTAGCGATGAAGTGCTTGTTGATGCGGCCATCATCCCCGATCTGGTCAGCATAGACGAAGCGGTGATTGATGGTATGAAAGGAGCCATACTGCGCCGCCGAACTCAGGTCCTGCTTGTCGATCGGATGGACGAGCCAGACGCGGGACACCTTCATCTCCTATCTAATCGGGGCCTTACTCTCGAAAAGGAGACCGAGAGTAAGGCCCTTAGAGAGGCCCGAGGGCCTCCATGTGCATCACACCATGACGCTGTCCATCGCGTCAAGCAGCCTTTCCCTTTTTGCCCTCTACGATGGCGAGCAGCTTCGATACGTCGATCTTCTGGTCCAGCGCCTCGATGCGGTGCTTGCCGATCTTGACCTTCTTGCCGCGACGGACGAGGGCACGCAGCGCCTGACCCAGGATCATACGGAAATGCCCGTGGTTCAAGGTTTTAGCGTGTTTGCTGAACCTGTCTTCGAGCTTGTTGGCCAACATCACGTTCACCAGAGCGTCATGGTCCATGTTCAGCATCGCCAACGACACGGCGTCGCCATTGCTGACCGAGTGTCGGAGCTTGCCGTTACGATCACGCACCCGCAATGTCTTGTAATCGTACTTGGAAGTATCGATGACGACATTCGTATCGTTTTTTGCCTTCTTCACTATGCTTACTCCTAGCTGTTATCGCGCATCGTCTTGGTGCCGA
>JAJRAX010000353.1 GCA_028679775.1 Methanothrix sp.
GAATTCACCCTGCGCCCCCTGGACCATGGTGCACGGGTCACGTGCGACACGCGGTCCATGCGTATCTGCCAGTGTTCGCTCTTCATCATCGCATCCCTCATCCTTGTGAATGCCGTATGTACGGTTGCCGGTTCCGGTTCCTTCATGAGCCTCCCCCTCATCGCAATCTGCGGCGCTGCGCCCGTCATTCTTTTCTCGAAAGACCGGGTTGCGATCGTGCGGAACATCGACTGGGCGACCCTTGTATTCTTCGCGGCAATGTTCGTGCTGATGGAAAGCGTCTGGCAGACGGGGTTCTTCCAGTCCTTCATGGAGACGGGCACCGTCACATCCGTCCCGGTGATCCTTGGGGTGAGCATTGTTGTGAGCCAGTTCATCTCGAACGTCCCGTTCGTCGCCCTCTTCCAGCCGCTGATCGCGGGCGCCGGAGGTACGACCGCACAGGTGCTCGCGCTCGCCGCAGGCAGCACGATTGCAGGAAACCTGACGATCCTGGGTGCGGCGAGCAATGTGATCATCATCCAGAACGCCGAGAAGCATGGCGAGACGATCACGTTCTTTACCTTCGCAAAAGCAGGCATCCCCCTGACAGTCCTTCAGGCAGCCATCTACGGATTATTCCTGGGATTTGCCTGATCCTGCCACGGGGTTCTGCCGGCGGCTTTTTCCCTGCAGGTCCACGGCGCGGATCAGGAACCCGAGGATGAGGACCGATGCGGTCCCGGCGATGATCATGGTCCACGTTGTAAGGGAGAGCGGGACCGTCCTGAAGAGCGCCCCCCCGTACTGGACGATGAGGAACTGGGCTGCAACAATGATGCCCATCACGGCAAAGAAGACCGGATTCCCGAGAAGCGGGGGCATCCTGCCGTCAAGGGCCCTGCAGTTGATCCCGTTCCAGACCTGGCCGACGACAAAAGCGGTAAAGAAGATGGTCCCGATCTCAAGGGGGGTCTCTCCCCCGAAAAATCCTGTCATGATCTGGAGGAGTCCTGCCGCAACAAAGAAGGTGCCGGTTGCAAGAATTGACGTCCACATGAATGGCGTAATAATCCGTGCATTGCGGGGAACGGGCGGGCGGTCCATGAGGGCGGTATGCGGGGACTCCGAGCAGA
>JAJRAX010000163.1 GCA_028679775.1 Methanothrix sp.
ATTTTGGTGTTTGGACCGATGAAGTTCATAGCTCCAGAATCATTGCCGACATAGGCGATAGCAATATATACCATACTCAGCATACAGAAGTATCATGCCGCCCGAAAAGTATGCCGACCGAACCCTGACAATTTATTTTCCCGAAAAAGAAGAATTTCAAGAATTGCTGGAAGCGGCTATCGCTAAACGTCTTCGAACCTCCCATTTCGCCCGTGAGATGATCCGCCGAGGTTTGGAGAGTGAAACTGCCCCTCGCCCGGATCTCCTGCAGGAATCCAGCCAGGCAAGAGAAGAGTTATCCAGGCTCCGCCGAGAACTGAAAGACAAGGCCGCGGCAATAGAGAAGATGGAAACTGAACTCTACCAGCTCCGACACCAATCTATCCTGCAACCGAGCGGCCAGGACCACTACAGCGAGGATCTAATTACTCTCCTGAAGGAGGGCCGGGTTTGGCGTGGGCCCGACCTGCTCAAGGAACTGGGAGTTGATCCTCAGAACCGGATTGCCCTTGACATTATCACGAAGCAACTTCAGAACCTGCAGGATCTCAGGCTAATTGAGGAGAGTCCAAGAGGCTGGAAGTGGGTAGGATGAATCTGCTCGATGCCTACAAAGCCGACCTGGAACTCCGCGGCCACGCCCAAACCACACTGGTAAGCGAAATGTGCCGCATCCAGAACTATCTTACCTGGTTAGGAAAAGATCCGGCGATGGTCACTCGGGAGGATCTGAAGGCATATCTCCAAAATCTGCGGAAAGACGGCCAGAAAAGTGCCACCATCGCTAAGACATTCTCGACGATCAACGTCTTTCATGACTGGTTGGAAGAAGAAGGTCTGAGCTCCGCTAATCCAGTGAGAGCAATTCGAAAAAAGTATCTCCAGTCCTATAAGCCGGACTCGGAGTCACGTCAGATCATCAGCATAGAGCAGGCGGCCCAAATAGTAGCAAGCACCATAGACACCAGGGACAGAGCGCTCTTGCTCCTCCTCCTGAAGACCGGCATAAGACGCGGCGAGTTGGCCAGCCTGGATGCGTCCGATGTATCTCTAGATGGATTGAGCATCGCCCTGAAGCCCACTGCGAAGAGAAGCAACCGGATAGTCTTCTTTGACCACGAGACCCAAGCGGCCCTCAGACGATGGCTCAAGACACGCGAGAGGCGAGCTGGGAACGAATCTGCGCTCTTCCTGACGCAGATCGGACAACGCCTGAGAGAGCGTAGCATTTGGATGGTGATAGTCAAGGCTGCAGAGCGCGTAGGCCTGCATACCTCCGGTGCTCCCCTAGAGAAGCGATTCGGGCCGCACTGCTGTCGTCATTTTTTCACAACGCACTTGCTCAGATCTGGAATGAGCCGTGAGCATGTCAAGTGGCTGCGAGGAGATGTTATGAGAGAGGCAATCGATATCTATAACCACATCTCGCCCGACGATGTCAAGAGGAGCTACCTGGCCCATATCCCGCAGCTCGGAGTTTAGTTCAAAAGAAGGAGAGTTACTTCAAGCTTACGAAATCTCTCTCGTCTATTCCTATCCTGCCTTCCTTGAGCAGTTCCACAAGAATGGCATCCAAGAGAACATTTCTCATTCCCGCTTTTGACCTAAGTTTGCCTCGCTCCATTTTCCCTCCAAAATTTGCGAGTACCCAAAGGACACGATCACGCGGAGACTGTGAAATACCGGCTCTATACTCCATTCCAGAACTGCCACCAGACCTTCATCTAAATTTAAGATATGAATAGATTACTTTCGCCCCGCGTGGCTCAGGCTCTTATCTCATCAAAATATCTCTCTCTTCAATATGCATCAGCCTCAAACCGCTCGTGATAAGGTCCTAGGCTAATACGACATCAAGCCAATACTGGGCAGAGTGAAGCATCCTCAGACAAACGGAAAGCTGGAACGGTTTTTCGGCGAATACAAAAAAGCATAGGTCTGCTTTTCGTCGTTCGAGGAGTTTACCAATTGGTACAACAATAGACCTCATGGAAGCCTGAATTTCCAAAACCTGGAGACTCCAGAAATGGCTTTAGACGAAAAAAGCCACTAGAAACCTATTTTGCAGTCGGCCATAGATTGTTATATGAATAACTCAGACTCTATAAAATCAGGACGGGCGCGAAATAATTACAAGACTCGACAATTCGACAATGCCAACAAAAACTCTTTATAGACGAATGATGTTAAATAATTTATGAAGTACTGGCCTTTCAGCGTCGGCCAGGAACATGGTTGAGGTTCAGTTGAAGAGTGGACTCATTCTCCTGCTGGTATACTTAATGCTATGTCTTCCAGTCACCATGGCTGCTGAGGAGAACGATCTCTGGCTACTTTTATCAAGCTATGAGGATATCGGCATCACCGTGAATGACCTGGCTTTCTTTTTGGTTACTCATGGATACAATGCCAAGCCTGTGGAGTCCTATGTGATGATCACATTCACCGATGGCAAGGAGGTTTATCTCACTCCCAACGGGGCCTCGCCGAGGCTTGCAGATCTCTGGATGACTCCTCCCACTGCGGAAAGAGGACCCATGCAGGTGATATCCTCCGATGCCATTAAGATAAACATCACCTACAAGAAGACCGATAATGCAGACTTTATAAAAACCATTAACAGATACCAGATGTTTCCATTGACGCCTCTGGGCATGTGCTATGATGGATCGCAACAGCTCCATGAGAGTTATAAGAGTTTTGGATATATTACAATTTTTATGTATGATCCCAGCGGATTCGATTCCCAAGGGCATCTTTGGGTGGCTGTGGAAGACAAGGATCATGCTGGTGCATGGCTAGCCGTGGACAGCTACTATGGAGTCATGAATGAGGACCCCTACTATTACACCGCGCCGTACAGCTTTGCTGATTTCAAGTACCTTGATTCAATAAATCCCAAATGGAAGACAGCTTAGAATTTAAATAAAATTGATATAAAGGAACAAGGATAGGATCTCTATGATAGATTACTTTCATAATTTTGCCCGACGTATAAGACTCGGATATGCCAGCATTGACCCTGAGCCCCTTCTTGAGATCTCAAGTTTCACCAGAAGATTGAAATGCGATCCGGAATTAAATAATAGAAAACCAAAATTGTTGGGAAAAGGAAGAGCTATGAGAATTAAATTCATGGTGGAGACCGCATTATGTGTATTGCTAATCCTAAACTGCGCCCTTGCCGAATCTTTGGATCTTGGGAGGGTAGAAGATTGCTCCAATTTCAGCAACATGAATCTCTCCAATTTGAATCTAAGCGGAAAGCACATGAACCAGTCGAATCTTCAGGGCTCCGATCTCAACATGTCTGATTTAAGTGGCACATTTTTGAGATCCTCATGGTTAATAAAATCTCATCTTAATGGTGCAAAGCTAGTGAATGCCGATCTGAATGGAGCGGTCCTTTCGGAAGCTGATCTTGAAGGTGCAGATCTAACAGGTGCGAGTCTAATAAGGTCTCAAATGTCTGGAATAAATCTGAAAAGGTCTCATTTGACAAAAGCAGACTTCACCGAAGCAGATCTTTCTGACTCAGATCTAACTGATGCTGATCTGACGGATGCCAGGCTCTTCCGTACTGACCTGAGCGGTGCCAGACTCAAGGGCATATATCTGACCGGTGCGAATATGATCGGAGCCCATTTGAGCTGGGCGGATCTTTCCGAAGGGTATCTATCCAAAGGCCAGTTCTCTAGGGCAGAACTCTACAACACGAATCTGAGCGGATCAGATCTCAGTAATGCCGATTTCTCGCGCGCTTATCTCATGAGAACAGATTTGACCAAAGCTAACATGAACTCGGCAAATATGGCCTATGCCGACATGACCGAGTCCAAGTTGATGGGTGCCAATCTCAACTCTGCCAAGCTGTCCTATGCCGACCTCACAAGGGCGAACCTGACAGGTGCCGATCTCACCAATGCCGACCTGACCGTGACCAGGCTGACAGGCGTCATCCTCAGGAAGGCAAAGCTGAACCGAGTGAACCTCCGGGAGCTTGACCTGAGAGGTATAGACCTTAAAGGTGCATCTTTGAAGAATAGCATCCTTGTGGGCGTATTTTTGACCAATGCTGACATGTCCGATGTTGATCTAAGGGATGCGAGCTTTGATCGGGTTGAGATGACGGGGGTCAATTTGAGCGGTGCCAACCTTGAGCAGATTAAATACGATCAAACAACGCTTTATTCCCTGATCAGGGCAAATCTGGATGGAGCCAAGATGTCAGAAAATCTCCGAATCGACTTAAATCGCTCTCTGAATGCCAATGATACTGCTACCATGTAGGTTGGTTCAGGGCTCTGTGGAGATGAGAAGTCTTTCAGCCTTGATGCGGTATGGATAGCCCTAATGCTGACTCAAATTTAGGATTATTTAGGATGCCAAAATTACTTTCAATTGCTGCCCATTCAATGGCACTGTCGCATTTTCAAGTGATGGCTGGTGTTCCTGAGATATGCCTTGGAATCACTTTTTCAAATTATTAATTGATATTATGGGCAAATGAGCATAAATTTATGGATTGAACACCAAAAACACTATTTATTGCGGGTAATAAGGCTAATTTAGTGATTTCGATATCTAGCGACTTCAAACTCCAAAAATCACTTGATTTTGAGACAGTGCCCATTCAATGCCTTAACAGATCCTCATGGATCACAGATTTGCATTCTAATTCTGTCCGGCGATTGGACCTAGTATCGGATCACAATTAAACTGAAGCTTATTCCTTCAAGGGACTTCGTAATTTGATGCGCAGCAGCTTGAAAGACCTTGATCCAATTCATTATAGTATTCCTCGATTTCCGCGAAGCAATCTTTATCCTCTGTGCTTACATTGAAGCACGGGGCCGGCTTCCAGGCACCCCATTCTGCTTTTATAGGTGGTGTCACGTTGAAGCGTCCGGTTGAATTGATCCAGTCCGGCGGCAATTTCGGGCAGCAAGGCAGAGGCTGATAGTATGCCTCGAAACGGGTGTAGTTCTTGGCCTCAAGGACCGTATCCTTGTAGTTTGCCCTTGCGCTCACCAAATTCACATACCATTGGCGGCCATCCACCACTTTGACCCTCAGTTTTATGGTCAGGGTTCTGCTTATATCCAGGGAAGGAATGGTCCAGTTGATGATCTGGCCGTTGACCTCCGGCCTGATGCTGGAGTTGATGAACGTGAGCCCGTCAGGCAGGCGATCCGATACTTCTACGGGCTTTAACAATTTATTGCCGTCGTTGGTAACATCTATCAGGAAGAGAACCGTTTCTCCGTCCTGCATGATCGCCTTCTTGCTAATGTTCAGGTGGGGATAGAGGTGTTTGGGTGCAGTGAAGACGCTGAGGGATGTGTCTATCCTGAAGCTACCCACTAGGGTCTGATCCAGGCGGATCTCTTCTATCTTTGACCCGAGTCCCTTGGCCAGTTGAATATTCATGGAGCCGTTGA
Source organism: Methanothrix sp. (assembly GCA_028679775.1). Taxonomy (GTDB): domain Archaea; phylum Halobacteriota; class Methanosarcinia; order Methanotrichales; family Methanotrichaceae; genus Methanothrix. Next base: position 5,442 of record JAJRAX010000163.1, read on the forward strand.
ACTCACCGAGGATGGAGAGAGATGATTTCCCCATTTCCGCCTCTTTGTCTATGTATGATGCCGACCGAATCGCTTCGCCGATAACAAGCCCCTTCTCCGGATCCTTGGTCCGCATGCCTTCTTCCCACAGGTTTGAATAGTTGATGTTTTGTGAGCCTGCCGTCTGGTTTGCTGGGGCATAGAGCATCTTCGAGGCCTTGACAATGCCGTCAAGCTGCATTGTCTCTTCAGAATTGTAGTAGCCGCTTCCATGTTCGAAAGATCTCTGGTTCCTGGTGGGCCTCTTATCAGAGGCAACAAATCCTTTTCCTTGAGAGGATTTAGCGTATTTGACGTTATCTCCATAGGAGTCGACGAACTCCTTAACTTTGAAGCTACCGTGATAGTCTTCGCTCAGCTCCACAATCGATTTGGTGCTGTCCGGAAGTTGCTTCCGGTAGGCTATATGGGCTAGACCGTCGCTGAACTCTGCATCGGACCTGTAGACAGTCTGGTTCATATCCAGTACGTAAGAGCTGTTCTTGCTCAACATGTCCGTATAAAGATAATTCTCCGAGACCACATCGTTCAAGACGCGATTCTTGCCGCGGGAAAGGTCTGACCAGAGGGAATCGTATTCAATGCTCCTCTTGCTGGGCAGGGAAAAAGTGGTCTTTCCGTGCTTGGCAAAGAGGTCCCTTTGCATGGTTATGCTCTTATTCTCAAGCCG
>JAJRAX010000164.1 GCA_028679775.1 Methanothrix sp.
ATCTCACTCGCCGAAGTGCTGTTTTATATATCTCTTTTTCTCCAGCTCATTTAAAAAGGACTCAATATCCGAAGAAATAGATGCTGGAACTTGCCTGAAATTTCTTTTTATCTCTTCCTCAAAATCAGTCACGTCCCTCGTGCCATCAATCATCTTCCAAATAGATATGCCAACCGGATTAATTCCAATTGCATCAGACGTATCTGGATTATAGAGAATCGCCCAATTATCGAATTCCTCACGCAAGACTATAGTAGGATTCTTCACAGGTTTTTTTCCAATGCTCATATGTATCCCAACGATTTACCTGATATACCTGATATATATGTATATAATTCCAGCAGAACCAATCAATATCGGCATTCTTCATCAAAATCAAACGGAGCTATGCCATGTCCGCGTATGATAAAGAAATCTTTTTGATCACGCCCTCTCGTAGAGGGTCGTCCTCTGAACTGCTTTTCTTCCTCGTCCCTCTATCAGCTCGATCAGGTCTGCTGCGGAAATGCTGGGAGCCTCGCGGGCGTTTCTGGCTATTGCCTCGTCCATGAGAGTTCCGCCCAGGTCGTTGGCTCCCCACTCTATGGCAGCCGCCGCCGTCTCGCGTCCAAGCTTTGTCCAACTGGCCTGGATGTTTGTGATATCCGGATAGAGAGCAACTCGGGACAGCGCATGCATCTTCAGCCTGTCAAGGAGATCGGCACTCCTGGCTATCCGACCGAGATTATTATTATCTGAAATAAAGGGAAGCAAAACAAGCTCAGTAAAACCTCCCGTCTCCAACTGAATCTCCTTTAAGACCTGCAGATGGCGGAGGCGATCATCCAAGCTCTCGATGTGGCCGAAGAGCATAGTCGATGTGGTATGAATTCCGAGATTGTGAGCAGCAGTGATGATCTCCCGCCACTCTTTAACCCTAAGCTTATCAGGGCAGATCTTCCCTCGAACCGAGTCCACCAGAATCTCGGCTGCGGTTCCGGGAAGGGAGCCTAGCCCGCTCTTTTTCAGCTCCAGCAGGGCGTCTCTGACACTGACCCCGGAGTTTCTGGACATATGCAGCACCTCCATTGGCGAGTATGCATGCAGATGAATTCTCGGATAATCGCGATGGATGGTCTCAAGGATCCGGCAGTAATCCTCCAGCATCATGCCGGGAGCGAGACCTCCTTGCAGGCAGATCTCAGTTGCTCCGAGCCTCTCGGCCTCGCCTGCGCGCTCCAAGATCTGCTCGGATGTAAGGGTGAAGCTCTTTTGGTGCTTGAAAGAGCAGAACCGGCAGGTTCCTATGCATATGTTTGTAAAGTTTATATTTCGGTTTACGACAAAAGATACGACATCGCCGCAGCTCTTTTCCCGCAGGGCATTGGAGAGTCGAAAAAGGCGCAGAGGCTGCTGCCACAGACGTTTCAGCTCATCGCAATCAATTTGCAGTGACTTCGAGGCACCAGAGGCAATCGAGACATCCGAGATCATGAAGGGTCTTCACTCTTCCCTGCTGGCCAGTCTCCGTTCCTTGGGAATCTGGCTGACCAGCAATCCATGTGAGTACAGACCGCACCCAAGAACCTCTCCCCTATAAAATACCACCACATAGCCGGGCTCGCACTCCATTGCTGCGGCCTCGTCTACTTCCTGGCTCTTTCCCTCTAAAAAGACCCGTGCGCAATCGGCATCCAGGTGGACCAGATTTCGGGCTGCATATTTCCCGAAGACCTGCAATGCGGCTGTTGTAGGCTTCCAGGGCCGGTCCTTGCAGTTCATGATCCGCATGCCGATGGCCTCGTAAGAAAGCCGGGGCAGCTCGACGTCGCTTATGGCCCAGATGCTATTGGCCTTCTTAAAAAATCTGTAGCCGGAGAACGCCTCCACAGGAATGCCGAACCGGGAACCCCACAGCTCTGCGACTGCCGTGAGTTCCAGAGGCAAAAAGACATTCCTAACTCTTGATGATCTTTGCGACAAAGAAGCCTCCCGTATCGTTCATATGAGGATAGTAGCGAGCAGATAGACTCATCTCCCGGCCCAGATCGCGTCCATTCCACAGAGAGATTCCCGGACACTCCTGCAGCCCTGGAATCACGACACTCTCAAGATGAGCTTTGGTCGGCTCTTCTGCTTCATCAGACTCGTTCGATTTGGTTATCTCATTTAAAGCAGCCGAGACGACCATCTCGTTTTCCTCCGGGGCATATGTGCAGGTGGAATAGACCACCACGCCTCCAGGTTTCGTCAGCCGGATGGCATTTTTTAGTAGACCAACCTGAAGGACTGAAAGATCAAGCGATCTCTTGCAGTTGCTTCTCTCTATGACCCCTGGACCTCTTCTCTCCCGGCCTTCTGCAGAGCAGGGTGCATCCACCAGGACCCGGTCGAAGGAGCCGCGGGGAAAGTTGCGGCCATCGTAGCGGGTGATGGCCACGTTCATGGCCCCCAGCCGCTCGCAGTTGGAACGCAGGGCTGCCACTCTCGCCAAAGAGGGCTCGTTGGCTATGACGAGGCCCCGGTTCTCCATCATTGCCGAGATCTGAGTGGTCTTGCTGCCGGGCGAGGCACACAGGTCCAGGATGAGCTCTCCTGGCATTGGACCGAGCACAAGAGGCGGAACCATGGAAAGCTCCTCCTGGATGTGGATGTGGCCGAGAAGGTTCTCTACAAGCTTGCCGGGGCTCTCTACATCGATCTTCAGTCCCAGGGGATACCAGTCGAATCTCCGGTAGGGCACAGCCTCTTCCGTCAGCCTCTCCAGGAGCACCTCCCTTTCAATCTTCAGAGTATTGATGCGGGCAGAGCTGAAGAGGGGCCTGCTCTGAATAGCCCGGAAGGCCTTAAAGTCCGGCACTATGTCCCTGTATCGATCCAGGAAGTCCATGTCCGGCTATGAGGCGCATCATGACAGAAATAGATTGGCCTTACAGCGATGTTTTATAAAAAACAAGGCACTAAAGACACTGTGCATGCCTAGAGGACATTACATGCAAAACTCTATTTATCCATGAGTGGAGATGAAAGTTGATATGTCTCGAAATGATTTCTTTTTGGATACAGGAATAATATTTGGCCAATTTGAACCCCACGATCCTTATTTCGAAGGTTCAAAAAAGCACATCGATAAATATTCGTATCGCGATCACAATTATTATGCAGTTAGGAGAATCGCACTTAAGGAAATCGAAAGTGTTAGTCGACGTAAGATAAAAGAAGGCTCAAAACGCGGCGCATTCAATAAAGCTATTGGATTAAAGGCAGCCACTATGAAAGCAAAAGTAGAATCTCTATTTTTAAATAATTATGTGAAAGATGTAGATTATGAACGCACTTATTCATCTTTTAATGAGTTATATCAAAATTTATTAGCATTTCTTGAACATAATAAGAAAAATGAGGATCCCAAAGATCGAGATGCAAAAATATTAACAAATGTATTCATTTGGGAAAAGGAAATGCCGGAACTACATAATCCACA
>JAJRAX010000165.1 GCA_028679775.1 Methanothrix sp.
GGGTAGAGAAGACCCATCTCCTTCAGGGGATGGGATGAATCGTACCCCTTTCATTACTTTCGCTCCGCGTGCTCGATGAAGCAGGAAGCCCTGCCCCTTCAGTGGCATGGGAGGAAGTCACTATTTTTCCAGGGCTAAAAATCAGTGGTCTGTATGAAAAATTGAAATATGAGTTTGGATAATAGGTGGGTGATGCGATAGACAGGATTTGGCAATGAGTTTTGCCCTCAAAGCCAAGACTATTTACCTGATAAGCATGACCGGATGATGGTGGCACTAATATGGCCTCATACAAAGAGAAGATCCTGGAAGTCATAGGAGAATCAGACGTGGGCTTGACCACGGTAGATGTGGCCAAAAAAGCAGGCGTCAGCAAGACCACTGTCATCAAGTACCTATCAGTTCTCAGCTCAGAGGGCGAGGTCGAATTCGTGGAGGTAGGCCCGTCAAAGCTGTGGAGAAACAAAGGAAAGTGTACGAAACATGCAGACGAGTCAGCGAAGATATTGAATGTAGAGGCCCTCCCAATGGTTGACATTGACTTTTACGATGGCGATGACAAGACCATCTACTTCTCATTTCGGGTTGATCCGGAGCAGATATGCGCGCTCATGAAACGCGCCAACAAATGCATCCAGAAGGCGGCTGAGACGTATTGATTGGTCATTGACTGGGGAATAATTTATGCCGAACGGCTTGCAGATGTCTATACCACAAGAACTTGTCGATTTTTTCAAGGTTGAGAGCGGCCAGACGCTGCTCATCAAAGGCCTGCCAGGAACCGGAAAGACCACTTTAGCCCTTGAGATCATGAACAGTCTATGCGAAGACCGCAATGGAATGTACATATCCACTCGCGTGGATCCCCGCAGGCTCTATGCCACCAATCCCTGGATAGAGGAGGTTGTACCACCCAAGAATGTGGTTAACGCGACCCAGACCAAGCTCCTGGAGAGCCTTAAGGGAATGGGAAAGGATCTATCCAATTACTATGCCGTCTTGGACTTCTTCAAGGTGTTCTTTGAGGAGGCAGAAGAGATGGACAACCCCATGATTATCATCGATAGCTGGGATGCGGTCCTGAACTACACTGCACACCTCATAGGCAACGCCCAGCATAGCTTCGAGCAGAACATCTGCGAGTTCGCCCGCGATCTGGATACCCACCTAATCTTCGTCTCAGAATTCGCGAGTGTGATGCCCCTCGACTACATCGTGGACGGGGTTGTGACTATGGAGCAGTTCCGTCTGCCGGGCTATGCTGAGGGAAGCATGAGGACTCGTTACGTCCGCCAGATCAAGCTCGATAAGCTGCGGGGCGTGGAGATCGGCAACAAGACGTACACCATCACGCTTCACAAAGGCCGGTTCAGGTTCTTTCCGCCTTATCGAGAGCATAAGGATGCCAGAATTGCCAGCGATGGCGTGAGGATCCCCGATCCCAAAGAGGGCCGCATCTCTACAGGCATCCCGGACCTGGACGCTGTGACTGGCGGCCTGAAGTACGGCTCATGCAACGTCATGGAAATAGACCATGGAGTCGGCAAGAGATATTACCAGATCCTGACCGCTCTCGCCTCCAACGCCATCAAGAACGGCAGAGGCGTCTTCATCCTGCCCAGCATCGGCTACCAGCTCAGCTCTCGCGATATATTTGTTCCCTCCAATGTCATCGTCTCCCAGCCAAAGGGCGATGACCCGGTGAGCTGGGGTGAAGAGCTACAGGAGAAATGGAATGTGCTGCGGGAGAGGACCGGCCGGCCAATATTGAACATCATTGGTCTTGATGCCATTGAGTTTGCCTTCGGCTATAAGGCGGTTCTAAACATGATTAACCTCATGATCCGTGACTGGAAGGAGACCAACGACATCAATATGCTTGTAGTAAAGAGTGGCCAGGAGAGCATGAACATGGCCATCCACACAGCAGACACCTACCTGCTGGTAAACGAGCTGAACGGTGGACTATGTCTTTACAGCATCATTCCCAGAACCGAGCCCTACAACATGCTCTTAGAGGACAGGAACAGGATCAGCCTGACCCCCATAGTCTGAAGCCAATCCGTCCCTTTTATCCGTTTCGTTTCTGCTATCCTTGAACACAATGAGTCATGAGGCCTTTGTGTCTGGTTGAGCCGGATCAGGCCCTGGCCAGCCCCTTTGCCTCACGTGCCAGCCGGACTGCGGCCTCTTTCCTCATCATCTCCACGAATTCTCGTTGTGTTGCGAAGATCAAGGTGCCAGTTGGACAGGCAGCAACGCAGGCGGAAACCTCTAGGCTCTTGCAGCGATCGCATTTGACTGCCTTTCTGACCTCCGTGTGCCGGCCTATGACTCCGTAGGGGCAGACCATAGCACACATCCAGCAGCCCACGCAGTTCTCCTCATTGCGATCGACTATGCCCGTTGCAGGGTCCTGGTTCATGGCCCCGGTGCGGCAGACCGCAACGCAAGGAGCGTCCTCGCAGTGTCGGCAGACAAGGGGAATTCTCTGTCCCTCAGCGGTCTCCACATAAACCCGGCGAATTGGCCCCGGCCTCTCAGATACTGCGGCAAACAGATTCTTGCTGGAGGAATGCTCTACCGCGCAGGCCATCTCGCAGGACTTGCAGCCCATGCATCGGTCCAGACGGACGAAGACTTCTTTTTTCATGATCTGCCTCTACAAGCCCAGCTTCGTTCTCTGGCTATCGATATGGCTGATCATGAGCGCTGCCGCCTTGAACGGGTCCGGCTCTACTGCGAAGGTCGCACCCACCACATCTTTGGCTCCAGATGTTAATAGTCCGGCTACAGCCGAGCTTCCGAGCACGGCTGGGATAGTGCCCAGCACAGTGAACACTCCTGAGCCCACGACGTAGGCTCCGATAGCCACCGCCTTCTCGCTCATCCACTCGGGAGCGGCCCCAGCAGCAGGAAGATCGCTTATGTCCACACCAAGAGCGTTGGCTATGGCTGCGGCTGCGACCAAGATGCGGCTGATGTCCACACAGGAGCCCATATGTAGCACCGGAGGGATTCCTAGAGCCTTGCAAACGCCCTTCAGCCCCTCTCCAGCCATATCTGCGGCTTCTGGTAGGAGCAGCCCGGCCTTGGCGCAGGCCTGAGCATTGCAGCCGGTGTTGACGACAAGTACGTTGTTCTTGATCAGCTCTTTTACCAGGTTGATGTGGCCGTAATCCTGGACTACCTTGGGGTTGTTGCAGCCGACTACGGCACCGATGCCCCGGATGGCTCCGCTCTTGATGGCACCTAGAAGCGGATCCAGCGTCCCGCCTAAAGCTCCAACAATCGTCTCTACTGAGAAGCCCACCATGCATTTCGACTTCTCCGTGGGGATGTGGACTCTTGCAGGATTTCTGTTCTTGTAGTTCTTGACGGCCTCCAAGACGATTGCTCTCGCAGTCTGCAAAGCCGTCTCCTCATGAAACTCCATGTGAACGGCACTCGGGAACCTCGCCTTCGGTGAAGTGGAGATGAACAAGGTATGGAAGCAGCCCGCGAGAGCTCCGAGCGCTGGCATCACACACTGGACATCCACAACCATCGCGTCCACAGCACCTGTGGCCACTGCCAGCTCCTGCTGCAAGAAGTTTCCGGCAACCGGCACACCGTGGCGCATGAGGACCTCATTTCCCGTGCAGCACATTCCTGCGACGTTGATGCCAAGAGCGCCCTGTTTTTTTGCCAGCTCCACGATCTCCGGGTCGGCGGCTGCTGCCACAATCATCTCGGAAAGAAGGGGCTCGTGACCATGAACTATCACATTGACCTTATTGGGCTCAAGGACTCCTAAGTTGGCCTCGGAGAATGTGGGCGTGGGTGTGCCGAAGAGGACATCCTGCAGCTCAGTTGCGATCATGGAACCACCCCAGCCGTCGGCCAGACTGGTGCGTAGACCATGAAGTATCAGGTTCACGTAGTCGTTGTCCACACCCATGTGAGTCCTGTGCATGCACTCCACGATCTCCCTGTCAATGCCTCGCGGCTCGATTCCAAGCTTCTTCCACA
>JAJRAX010000166.1 GCA_028679775.1 Methanothrix sp.
ACATCAATGCCAGCTTGAACATTCGCACCCTCGGACTGAGGGGAAGAGCCTATCAAGATCCGACCCCTACTTTGTGCAAATCATCAAAGCAAGTTAGATCGATGACGTAGGAAGCCCTGCCAATTCAGGTGCATGGGAGGAAGTCACTATCAAAAACGTTATTCGCGCTTGTTTTGATTTTTGAAGAAAAAAATATATATTCTATGTGTACAAATTACTTCAAAAGATTAGGGAGGGTATCATGATTAAAGGAGAATTGCTGCATGGATTGCTGGCAATTGCAGTTGCTGCCTGGATGCTGTCGCTGGCAGCGTTATGCGTCGCCGAGACGCCTCAGGATATGGGTGGGCAGGAGAATTGCACTGGATTTGGCGAGATTGCCGCCCAGGTGACAAGCTTATCAAATGCACCGTCTAGCCCGAATCTTGCATCCCCCGACCCCATATCGCCCTCAGGAGTTGTTAATACCGACAAGCCCACCTACACATGGAAAAGCGTTGTTGGCAGCATTTATTACTGCCTGATGGTGAAGGATGATCAGGATAAGGTTGTCCTCAAGCAATGGTATGACGCATCAGACTTTCCTGCCGCTCCCGATAGCTGCTCGGTCACGCCCTCGGAGGCTCTGACACCAGGAGGCTACAAGTGGCGCATCCAGAGCTGGAACTGCGTGGAGCATTCGTGGAGTCAGGATATGAAATTCACCGTCTGCGAATCAACATCCCTACCGAGCAAGGCAACACTCGTCTCGCCAAAAGATATTATCGGCACAAAGAATCCGACGTTTGTGTGGAATGCAGTCACAGGAAGCACTCGGTACTGCCTGAAGGTCGCGAATGCCAATAAGCCAAATATTCCTATCTTTGAAGCATGCTATGATGCAGAAGAGGTGCTCTCCGGCCAGACATGCACCATCTCCCCGAAGATTGATCTCGTAGCAGGGAGCTACAGATGGTGGATTCAGACAGCCAACTGCAAAGGAGAAGGACCCTGGAGCGGTTTCCAGAGCTTCAAGTACATGAAGAAACTGCCAGGCAGATGCAATCCACTAACTCCGTCAGGACTTACCTCATCATCTCAGCCGATATTTACGTGGACAGCAGCCTCTGCAGCTAAAGAGTACCATATTCAGGTGGACAACGATACCACCAACATCATGGACACGTGGTGCGATGCAGCAGAGGTGACTGCAGGATCCCGGTGTTCGATGCTTTTGCCCAATGCTCTGCCAGATGACAGTTCCGTTTACTTCTGGCGCATCCAGGCATCCAACGATGCAGGAAAAGGAGGCTGGAGTGGCTACAGGTACTTTGAGATCGTCTGTCCCATGAAGCCCAAGTTCAGGCAAAAGGTTCGCCAGGAAGTGGTAGAGGGCAAAAGCGCTCTCTTCCATTGAGAAAAAAGAGCCGAAGGTTAAAGGCAGGCCTATTGGCAGGCCTGCAGAGCATTTTTAGATCTTATTATGTCTTTTAATCTATTCCAGCTTCTCGATGCCGATCTTCTTTACCTTTGGCTTCCAGATCTTGTCCGGCATCCAGGTTGGCGCTCCGGCAGGCTTGTCCACCTGTACTCTCTCTCCGGTGAAGACATGCACCTTCTTGGTGCCGCGTTCCCGCAACTTGATGTCAGTGCAGCCGCGATTAGCAGCCTTAAGTGCGGCTTGTCTGGGCGATTTTCCTGTAAAGACTCCAATCTCGTTTCCCTGAGCATCTCGCAGGGCAAAATTTCTCATCTCAGCCATGATTATTCCTCCGTCGTGGTTAGAATATGCCTCTCTGATTCGGTATATTAATTTAATCCAAAAGTACCCAAAAATGGGGGGCAGAAGCGGATAGACCTTGCTGTAAACGCTTTGTAGAATCTGCGAAAATACACAGCATAAAAAAGATATTAAATAAAGAATTTTGATAAAAAGTAGAACAAAGATGCAGTTCTTCAGCCTTTTAAAGGGCTTTGCTCTTTGAAGCCACCTGCACCCTGTTAGGCCGGTTCGTCGCCAAACTTCCCACCACATAGGCCGCCGTGCCGCAGATGAGGCCGATGAATACGGGGTGGATCAGGGGGTTGCCAAAAAAATTCCAGGCCACCACAGAGAAGAAAGAAGCAAGCAGGCTGGCGACAAAGCCAGTCTGGTTGCCTCGATCCCAGTAGAGTCCGAAGATGAGAGGAACGAAGACGCAGCAGGCTATGACTCCCATGCTTACAGACACCAGAGGCACGATCTGCTGAGGCACATTGACCGCAGATGCTGCAGCAATCAAGAGAATGCTAACACCAACCACGCGAGTCAGGAGGAGCGTCTTCTTGTCTGAGATATCCGGGTGCAGATAGCGCAGGATGTCTGAGGTAAGGGCCGTGGTCGTGACCAGCACAATGGCGCTCATTGTGGACATGGCTGCGGAGATGGCTGCAAGCAGGACGAGGCCGTCAAAGCCCTTAGGAAGGAGAGTTACAGCCAGGAAAGGCACGAGGCCGTCGGGATTCTTGATGAAGGGAGCAAGTTGCTCGGCGCTGAGGGCTCCGTAGGCCAAAATGCCGAGCGAGAATATGCACAGGGCATAAATGCCAATGGAGATGGGGCCCCAGATGCCGGCGAAGCGCACCACCTTTCTGTCTTTGGCAGAGAAAATCATAATGAGCAGATCAGGCAGAGCCAAAAGTCCGAGGCTTATGGAAAAAGCCATTCCCAGGGTCTTCTGCCAGGGAACATTCAGCCCCTGCATGGAGAGCACGTTTTCTGGGATATGCTGCCAGATCTCCATTCCGCCGCCTGCGGAAAAGAGACCACCATAGAGGAAGACGGCACCCACAAGCATGAGGACACCCTGGATAAAGCCGATCCAGATGATGGCCGGCAGTCCGCCGACAGCATAGTAGACCGCCACAATTGCCACGGCTATCATCAGGCCCTGCAGGTAACTGACGCCAATCAGGCCCTGGAAGAGGTTGGCGCATCCCTTGAAGATCGGAACCAGGTAGACTGTATAGAGAAGCAGCATGATCGCTGCCAGGACAACCTTTCCAGTAGGAGAGTTGTAGCGCTTCTCCAGCAGTTGAGGGACAGTCTTGGCATCGTACTGCTTGGCCATGGCCCAGATCTTTCCGGCCATGAGCCAGGCGAGACATGCAAAGCCCACATGCAGGACAGTGCAGAAGACCACCCAGGGCATGCCGGCAACGAGGCCGTAGCCGCCTCCGCCAAGAAATGACGCAGCGCTGAAGTAGGCGGCGGTGAAAGCAATGCCGATGACTGCCGGGTAGGCGATGTTTCTGTCGGACAGGACGAAGCCTGAGAAGGTTCCCTGGCGCAGCTTGAAAGAGAGCAGGACTATGAGGGCCACGTAGGCCACAAGCAGCAGTTCATTAATCATGGTATTTCCTCATCAGAATAAAGATAGTAATCGAGATCATAATGATTATTGAGATCAGCATAGCTGAGTAGGGCAGAGGCATCATTATCCTCTCACCCTCAGATCAGCGCTGTATGCCGCGCAAGTAGAGAACGCAATTATATCCATTACCATTACCTCAAGCGATGTACTAAGTTGTACTTCAATGTGCTTTGAAGTGCAATATGATTTAAAAACATTTCCGTGCGCCTGCCCAGGAAGAGGGACGAGATCGCAAAAACTGCTGGCACAATTGTGCAAAAAAAGATGAGTAAACTGATTGATTGTATCTCTCGTATATTGGGACATTGCCCACCACAAGGATTATAAGCCAAAATCCGTATCGCCTCGTGCAAACCTTGATGTATATCAATATGCATAGACGACTAAGAACAACCAATAATACATATTCATAAGGAGAAAACGGCATTGAAACGTTTGATGTCCGGCAACGAGGCCATTGCCCGCGGGGCCTTTGAGGCCGGTGTGACTGTAGGGGCGGGCTATCCAGGAACTCCTTCGACCGAGATTTTGGAGAACCTGGTCAAATACAAGCCTGATGTTTACTGCGAGTGGTCGCCGAACGAGAAGGTGGCCTTCGAGGTCGCTGCCGGAGCCGCTCTCTCCGGAGCCAGAAGCATTGTCACAATGAAGCACGTCGGGCTGAATGTGGCGGCTGATCCGCTCATGACCCTCAGCTACATCAGCGTGGAGGGAGGATTTGTGGCCTGCGTCGCAGACGATCCGGGAATGCACTCATCGCAGAACGAACAGGATACAAGGAATTACGCTCGGTTTGCCAAGGTTCCAATCTTCGAGCCCTCAGACAGCCAGGAGGCCAAAGACTTCCTTATCCTGGCCATGCAGGTATCCGAACAGTTCAAGACTCCGGCAATCCTTCGCACAACCACAAGAGTCAGCCACTCTAGGAGCCTCGTAGAGATCGGCGAACGCGCCAGTCCTGGGAAGTCTGTAGGATTCACAAAGAACCCGTCCAGGTTTGTGCCCATACCGATCTGGGGCCGGCCCATGCGTGTCCGGATTGAAGAGCGCTTGAAGTCCCTGCAAAAGCTATCCGAAAGCTCGCCGGTCAACAGGATACAGTGGCGAGACAGAAATCTGGGCATCATATCTTCGTCCATCGCCTACCAGTATGCCAGAGAGGTCTGGCCTGATGCCAGCTTCCTCAAGCTCGGCATGTCTTACCCATTTCCTGATGCATTGATCCGGGAGTTTGCTTCAGGCGTCAGCAGCCTGCTGGTGGTCGAGGAACTGGATGACTTCATCGAAGAGCACGTGAAGGCCCTGGGCATATCCTGCCGGGGAAGAGATGTCGTTTCAGGCATCATGGAGCTTTCTGTGGACCGGCTGCGGTCCTCGAAGGCCATGCTGGAGGGAAGAGATGCCGCAGAGCCCAAACCATCCCCGTTCTCAGAGGGGCTGCCACCCCGCCCGCCAGTGCTCTGTCCAGGCTGCCCTCACAGAGGAGTCTTTTATGCTCTCGGAAAAGAGAAGGTGGTGGTGACTGGAGACATCGGCTGCTACAGTCTCGGAGCTTTTCCGCCCCTGAACAGAATGGACAGCATCCTCTGCATGGGTGCAGGCATCTCCATGGCCCATGGCATGGAGAAGGCAGGCGAGCCTCAAAAGGTCGTGGGCGTTGTCGGAGACTCCACATTCTTTCACTCCGGCATCACCGGGCTCTTGGATATCGCATACAACCACGGCCATTCGACCATCATAGTTCTTGACAACCGCACCACTGCCATGACTGGGCACCAGGACCATCCAGGCACAGGCAGAACTCTCATGGGAGAGGCGACCCTGGCGATTAAGATCGAGGACATCGGAAGGGCTTGCGGCATCTCAAGAGTGAATGCGATAAACCCCTACAACCTTGAAGAGACAAGGCAGGTCATCTCCCAGGAGATCGCCACCAATGAGCCGTCACTCATAGTCTCGCGTGCTCCCTGTCCTCTGCGGGAGAGAAAGAAGGTAGGGGAAGTCAGAAAGATTCTAGCTGAGGAGTGCAAGGGCTGCGAGCTGTGTCTGGGCCTCGGCTGTCCGGCTATTGAGAACAATGAAGGCGGCCCCAGGATTAACGAGACGCTTTGCGCTGGCTGCGGCCTGTGCCAGCAGGTCTGTCCGGCGGAGGCAATCGTCTGCGGAGTGAGAGCATGAGCGAGACGAGAAGTGCGAAAGCGGACGCATACGAGAATGAGGCGGAGACTGAGACCAAGAGCATCGTGCTGGTGGGCGTTGGCGGCCAGGGAATTTTGCTCGCAAGCGAGATTCTGGCTCAGGCCGCCATGCTGGAGGGTTATGATGTCAAGACCAATGAGGTGCACGGCATGGCACAACGAGGCGGCTCGGTCATGGCTCAGATCCGCTATGGCAAAGATGTCAAGAGTCCTCTCGTTGCCAGGAATGGTGCTCATATTTTAGGTTCACTGGAGAAGGTGGAGGCACTGCGCTTCTCCGACTACATTCGGCCTGAGGGACTGGCTGTGGTAAGCACCCAGGCCATAATGCCTGTGACGGTCTCCACAAATGCTGCCAGCTATCCAACGGATGCTGACGCAGAAGACCGACTTCGCCGGGCGTTTCCAAGGCTGGTTTACATTGATGCGACCAGGATTGCAGCAGACCTTGGAGACATCCGAGCGGCAAATATCGTAATCCTCGGTGCAATCTCAAATGACCTTGATCTGCCACCTGCTGCATGGGAGAAGGCCATTTCGTTATCAGTTAAGGAGAAGTTTCTGGAGGCCAACCGGCGGGCATTTGCCGCAGGGAGGGATTACCGATGACCAAGAATGACAATTTTCACAATAAACCTATGGAGACTGCCTCACTAAAAGACATAAGAGATATGCAGTCCAGGCGACTACGCGCTATCGTCAAGCACGTTTACGACTCCAATGCCAGATATCGGCGGTTCTTTGAGCAGGCGGGTGTTATGCCGGAGGATATCCGCACTGTTGAGGACATAGTCAAGCTGCCCATGACCAACAAGGACATTCTGCGAGAGAGCTACCCCCTAGGGCTTTCCTGCGTGCCCCGTCAGGAGGTAATCGAGATGCACATGTCCTCCGGTTCCACGGGAACTCCGGTGGTCATGCCTTACACGAGGGCAGATCTCGATCAGTGGGCTGAGTGCATGGCTCGATGCTA
>JAJRAX010000167.1 GCA_028679775.1 Methanothrix sp.
GCAGACTGCTGGGATGCCGAGGTCTTCTTGGATCGGATGGGCTGGATTGAGATTGTAGGCGTGGCTGACAGAACGGATTATGACCTGAAGGCCCACACGGCCGTGAGCCGGGTTAACCTGAGCGTCTTCGTGCACTACGAGGTCCCAATCAAGCGAAAGAAGCTGGTCGTCAAGCCGGACTTCAAGGCCTTGGGTCCAAGGTTCAAGGCCCGCGCCAAGGCAGTAGGCGAGGCCCTCAAGGCCCTTTCAGCCGAGGAGCTCGCAGGGCGCAGCGGCGACAAGATCCGAGTGGTTGTGGATGGGGAGACCATAGAAATTGAGCCCAATCTAGTCACCTTCGAGAGCGTTGAAGAGGAGATTCGAGGCGAGGAGGTTGTGCCCCACGTCATTGAGCCTTCATTTGGCATCGATCGGATCATTTACACCGTTCTCGACCACTCATTCTATGAGGATGCGGTGGACGGCGAGGCGAGAGCAGTTCTGAGGCTCAAGTCAGCTGTGGCTCCAATTGAAGTGGCTGTGCTGCCTTTGATGGATAGATTGGAGCTGACCGATCCGGCCAAGGCCATCATGCAGGAGCTGCGGGCGCGCGGCATGCGCGTTGACTACGATACCTCCGGGTCCATCGGACGGCGGTACAGGAGGAACGATGAGATCGGCACGCCCTTCGATGTTACTGTGGACTACGATACGATCGAACAGGGCACAGTGACCATCCGGGACCGCGACAGCATGCAGCAGATCAAGGTGGCGCGCTGGCAGATCGCAGACAAGCTCTCTGCTCTGCTCTCCGGTGTCTTGAAGTTCGAGGATGCCGGGGATCTTGTGTAGGAGTTCATATCTTGCCTGAGCTGGTTGCTGACTGGCGTGCCAGGCTGGTCCGGGAGATTCGAAGAAAGGCCATTCATCTCTCCGGCCTGTCTGTGCCGTTGTCCCTCATATTTTTAGGCCGGACTATTACCGCAGCAGCCATAGCTCTTGTTTTGGCTGCCTCCCTGGTAATTGAGGCGCAGAGGCTCCAAGGCAGGATTCGGCTGCCTGAGGTACGGGATCATGAGAAGAACCGCGTGGCCGGGTACATCTACTACATGGCAGGAAGCCTTCTCACGGTTCTGGTCTTTCCGACCATGATTGCAGTCACCTCGATGCTTTTTCTGGCGCTCGGGGATACTGTCAGCGGTCTCGCCGGCTCTATCTTGAAGAACAGCGACGTGCGGGGCGAGACAGCCGAGACGGCCCACGGACCAGGATGGCGCGTCAAGCCGCTGCCTGTTCTGGCTGCGACGTTTGTCGCCTGTCTGGTGATTGGCGTTCTCTCCAGCCGGTTTACCGGGCTAGATTGGCCTGTTTACCTGGCTGGAGCAGCAGCGGCTGCGTTTGTCGATGGGGTGGCGATCATCGTCGGAGGGCGGGGGCTAGACGACAACTTCGGAATACCTGTGCTCTCTGGGGCGGCCATGAGTGCGGTAGCTTTGGTTTTACTGTTTTAGAAGTTTATATTTTAAAATAACAAAAACGATCACCATAAAGGCACAAAAAATCTGAAGTGAGATTGTGTGATGACAGGGACAGACAAGTCCTTGATTGCCAGAAGGGTCGCAAGGATTCCTCTTTTTGGGTGGCCTAGAAAAGGTTTTTTAAAGTATGGGATTGTAACACAACGCGCTCAAAAGCGGCAATAGCTGCTCTGACAAAGGGAACAGGAGGATATGGAATGGATATTATTCTGATCGGTCCACCGGGATCCGGCAAGGGCACACAGGCCAAGATGATCGTCGATAGATACCATGTAAAACACGTCTCCACCGGAGACATACTGAGAGAGAATGTCAGGAACGGAACGGCTCTCGGCGTCGAGGCCAAGAAGTTCATGGACGCCGGCAAGCTGGTTCCGGATGCGCTTCTCATTGACATCATCAAGGACAGGCTGGCCAAGGACGATGTCAAGGGCGGATGGATGCTTGACGGCTTCCCCCGGACAATGCCCCAGGCAGAGGCACTGGACAAGATCCTTCCGGCTCTCGGCCAGAAGATCGATGTCGTTCTGAACATTGATGTTCCCGATGCGGAGCTTGTCAAGCGCGTTACCGGCAGGCGGATGTGCAAGTGCGGCGCCACTTACCACGTCACATTCAACAAGCCCAAGGTCGAGGGCAAGTGCGATGCCTGCGGCGGAGACCTGTACCAGAGGGCAGACGACACCGAGGCCACAGTCAAGCAGCGGCTGAATGCCTACCATGCCCAGACCCAGCCCCTCATCGACTACTACAACAAGAAGGGACTCGTCGCCACAGTGCTCGGCGTGGGCGATATCAAGGGCATATTTGGCGAGGTCGCCAAGAAGCTGGATAAGATTTAGAATCCCTTTTACAACTCTTTTTTGGCATTTTTTCGAATGGAATCCAAAAAATTTATCATTTCCATCAGCTAATTTGTTCATTGATGGAAATGGTATTGGATGCGGTCAGCTTAGCCGCGTTTGCCGCGCCGTTATTAGCCAAGGGAGCAGAGGCCTTCACCAAAGCCGCAGGGGAAAAATTAGGTGGAAAGATAGTCGATTTCTGCCAGGCTGTGGTTGATAACAGACGCTCTAACCGCCAAGCAGCACTCGCCTAAAATCGGGGGAACTGCGCCTTATTCCCCGATCTTCTTGTGAAACACCCTTTTGGCCTTTCCTTCCTGCCTCGGAAGCCCACCGAGCGGATAGACGTCTCCCTTCGGTGAGAAGCCGAGAGCCTCCTTGAGCGCCTTCTCCACCATGTAGCCCGTAACCCCTGGTTCGGCCTCGACATTGACCCGCACATCGTTGACGCCATCCACCTCTTCTACAATGATCTGGTAGTTGTTGCCGATCCCCGGAATCCCAAGCAGCGTCTGCTCGATCTGCTTAGGGAAGAAGTTGACTCCCTTTACTATTAGCATGTCATCTCGCCGCCCGGTGATGGGCGCGACTCGCAAATGAGTTCTGCCGCACTCGCAGGTATCCCTGGAGATGACGTGGGTGAGGTCGGCAGTGCGGAAGCGAATCATCGGCAGGGCCTCGCGGGTGAGTGAAGTGAATACAAGCTCGCCCTCCTCTCCGTCGTCCACAGCTTCACCAGTCCGCGGATCTATGATCTCTATGATGTACTGATCCTCCCAGATGTGGATGCCATCGTGCGCCGGGCAGTCCATGCCGAGAGTGCCTACGCCGCCGGATTCAGTCATGCCGTAGATGTCGAATACATCGATGTTCAAACCCGAAGAGATCTTCTTTTTCATGGACTCAGAGAACACCTCAGCCCCAAAGATGCCTATTTTCAAGTCGGGCAGCGTCTCATTCTGCTCTTCGAGAATCTCCATCAGTCTGACCCCGTAGCTGACCACGGCAGTGAAGACCCGCGTCTTGAGGTCCTTGGCAAGACGGATCTGCCGAGCAGTGTTTCCGGGCCCGGCTGGAATCACGAAAAGCCCAGCCGCCCGCGCTCCGTGGTACATGCCAAACCCACCGTTGAACAGTCCGAAGAGCGGCGTGATCTGGGTGGCGTCACCCGGCTTCGCTCCGGCCATTCGATAGCATCGAGCCATGCACTCAGCCCACTGATCGAGATCTGCCCTCGTGTAAGGCATGACCACCGGAGTTCCCGTGGAACCGGAGGACATGTGCATCTCGATTACCTCCTGACGGGGCACGC
>JAJRAX010000354.1 GCA_028679775.1 Methanothrix sp.
CGTCAACGGCAACCGGAATTGGAACTGGACCATCAACGGTGTTTCTCCAAGCTATCTCACGATTCGAGACTGGTCGTTCAGTAGCGGTGGCCCCTTTGCGCAAGCTGATCTGGACAGCGCGGCTCGCGTGGCGCTCATCGGTCAGACGGTCGCCGAAAACCTGTTTGAACCCGGTGAGGAGCCGGTCGGAGCGGTCATTCGCATCAAGAATGTGCCGTTTCGTGTGATCGGCGTACTGTCGCCGAAAGGACAGTCCGCTCAGGGGTCAGACCAGGACGATGTGATTTTCATTCCCTTCACGACTGCGGAGCGCAAGGTTTTCGGGACTCCGTTTCTTGGCTCGGTACAAGCGGTGTTTGCCTCAACGGATCAGGCCGATGATTTACCCCCAGCGGTTGAACAGATTCGAGAAGTCATCAGGATGCGTCATCGGTTGCAACACGAACAGGCCGATGATTTTACGATCAGGACGCAGGTTGATATCGGCAAAGTGCAGGAGGGGACGGGTCAAACGCTGACGATGATGCTGTTCGCGATCGCGTCCGTTTCCCTTCTAGTCGGAGGCATCGGCATCATGAACATCTTGTTGGTGTCGGTCACAGAGCGGACGAGAGAAATCGGCGTGCGCATGGCGGTAGGTGCCAAACGACGCCATATCGTCATGCAGTTTCTAATCGAAGCAATGACCCTGAGTCTTCTCGGCGGCGCGCTTGGCATTGTGTTGGGCATTGTGGGAGCGAAGCTCACGACCGTGATCGCCGGCTGGCCGACGATCATTTCAAGCGACGTCATCGCAATCGCGTTTTTCTTTTCCCTGGTGGTCGGACTGTTCTTCGGTTTGTATCCTGCCAATAAGGCGGCGCGCCTGAATCCTATCGACGCTCTGCGCTATGAGTAGCTTCCCCCCTTGGTTCCAATCCGTCTGCTGATTAGCCAGCCTGCGCTGAACCAGAGGGCTCATGACTGTATCGGCGGACCGGAGCCGAGACTGTAGGGGCTAGGTCGTGGACGAGGTTGCGGCCAGCGAGACTTCAATGCGCGGATTGGCCTTATCGACCTGTTTGTAAAGGTGGGTTTCGACAATCCTGTTGTCGTTGATATCAAGCCCTTCGCAAAGCGCGTCCTGGGCAATCTTGAGCCCGCCATCGACATCACGGCGCAATGCCGAGGTAAAGTAAAACCGAATGGAGAGGGCGAGGGACTCCGATTGCAGTCGAGACAGTAACGCCGATCGGTTAGGAAACTTCGAAAGTGCGAGCCAAACAAGTTGGCCCACCTGCGCTTTATAAGCGCGTCCGGCTGCTGAAAGCAGTCGCCGCCC
>JAJRAX010000168.1 GCA_028679775.1 Methanothrix sp.
TACAATCAGGATAATATTGCATAATAAATGTCCTAAATGTCCCTAACCGATGACCAATGAATCAATCTGCAGATTTATTTCAACTAAAGAGTTCGCACTTGGAATTACAACAGGTTTTATCTCAGGTTTCTTATCCAGCCTCCTCGTAGCTTGGCTTTTTTGAATATGTGTTTGGGCGCAAGATCCCGATTCGCAGCCCAACCAAAAACTTTAACAATTAATAGTTACATAACTCATCCATTGAGGAACTCTGGCCTTTCAGAGGGTGATTCGAATATGTCTACTGAAGCCTCTATGAAGCTGTCAAGCAGTCTGGATGCCCTAAAGGTTCAAAAAGAGAACCTCAACGACTGGGGCCTGAAGCTCGACGACCTGATGAGATGGCTGCTCTTCATAATCATAGCCGCAGCAGTCGTCATTTACATCTGCGACCTGATAATAAGCTGCTTAGATAGAGCTGAATTCATCAGCGAATGGATAGCGCCACCATGATGGACCAACTCTATTGCAGACTCATTTTTGATGCCCGACCGCCGGATCACGAGATCTGAGGCGTGCCGATGCTGGGCATTGCCGAGGCACCGGACATTCCCGAAGCACTGGGCATGCTGATGCTGCCGGACGCGCTCGATGAATCAGGCATCGTCACGCTGCTTGACGAAGACGGCACTTTTGATCCAGACAGATTGGATGATAGATTGGATGATGTCATATTCTTGACATCCGGGATATCAGGCATGCTAACTGGCACATTCTTGGACACAGATATCATCGACATCTCTGAAGTTACGCCGTTCTTCCTGGAGATGGACAAAGTCGGCGAAGACACTCCACCAACTGAACCGACAAGATCCATCGAGACGCCATCATCAGTCCGCAATATCATATCCAGGCTCTTGAAGGTGGATGACGTTCCGCTCGCCGGGTCCAGAGAGGACATCATGAGCTGAAGAGTTCCGGGCTTGATATTGCCGATCGTGCTCATGCTAAAGGCCGCTTGCTCCGGATTCATGGAGATATTTATCATGCCCGCAGGATCTAGGTTCAAGCCGGACAGAGACACCCTCTGTAAATCAGTATCTACGGAGATTGTGGGAGACAATTGGCTATTGGCGCTGATGCTGACATTGTATGCCCCTCCATCCGAGAATAGATCCATGTTCTGCTGCAATCCCTGTTTAAGATCAGGAATGGAGCAGTCCAGAGCAAAGCCGGACGCAAAGACCGCCGTATCTGCCAGGTTCTTTGCGCTGTCGTTGGCGGCACTGTGAACCTCTATGGCCAAATGAGAGTTGTTTATCGAGTCCGAGGGCAGCCAGATGAGAGGTGGATGATCAAGCCCAAATTTCAGGCTCCGGACCTCTGCCTCTGGAATCTCATTTACGAACTCGCCAGATTCCAGGACTCCTACTCTCCGGCCGGACTCATCAGTGACCAATACCCTGGCACGACCGTTCTGCCAGATCTGGATGCTCTGTGCATCCTGCACGATGCCTTTGGTGCCATTGCTGCCGACATTCCCGGCGGATTTATCGCAAAAATCGCACCTCTGCTGGCCTAGACGCGATGAGAGAGAGACAATCTCCAGATTCTTGGTGCTGGCATTACCGGTGTACAAGCTTCCCGGCTCATCAGGGTTGGTCGAAGCCAGATAGCTCCAGGTATTGGCGGCCCGATCAACCTCGATATATCTGACCTCCTTCGGCCAATTATTATCATATACGAAGATCCGGGACGTGCCGTTCTCCATATTATCAACCGCAAAAGGCGTAATGGCGTGACCACCGCTTCCGTCAGGCAAATAGATGCCCAAAACCCACCATTCCTTGGCTGCCGTTTTATCATTAAACGCCTCAGTCAAGGTATCAAGCACTGCCACCGGAGAGTCCAGAACCTTCTTCGCGCCACCGGGAGTTGTGACCTGGGTGGTCCACCAGTAACCTATCTCACGCTGAAGCAGGACATTTTCGAGAGAGAGATCAATGCTCTCATTGCCTCCAAAGGCACCTGAACTGGTCTGGTTAAAGTAAAGGAGGCTGGAAAGGACTGCGAGCCCCTCACAGTGTCCGGACTTCATGGCGGATACAGCCTGATTCATCCAGCGCTCAGCAGGATATGTGAGAATGCATTGACCATTTGACTTGCCTGCGCAGACCTGATCTCCGAACATGCGCTGCATCTCAGACGAGGTCAAATCCACGGTATCCGGATCTTCGCCATAATTCTGAAAACTGAATCCATTGATGTCCGGACGAAAACCGCTATCGTTTATTCCTGCACCCAATAACGATGCTCGGCTGTTATCGGCTGCGCTCGCTGCACAGAACAAAACCGCATTGAGAGATAACAAAATTAACCCTAATGAATACAACTGCCTCATAGATTCCCCTGCCGCACTGGATTAGAGACTAAATCACGTCTTTCTTTAAGTACATATACTCTTTTTGCCACACAATGTGCGGTCCCGAAAGCTTCCCAGTGTCCGGCAACGAGCGAACTCCTTCCACAGCCTAAAAGATGGGAGCTTCCTGCGTCGTCCTTCGAAATCCTGCAAGTTAGATATGCAGCCTAACTGTTCTCAAATAAGTTTATATACCAATGCTCGGATTGCTAGTCCCCTCATGGAGGGCCTATGGATTGATGAAATATTCTTCCATCTGATCTCCTTAGAGGAAAAATGAGACCAATTCCAAACATGACGTCGAGAGATCCTACCAGGTTCTCCAGCCCACTGTCACCAAAGGCCGCCAAAGCTGCCTTGGAAAAGATCTGCGAGGCCGATGCCATGGTTTTGGCTGAAATATATTCACTAGACGCAAGCAATTTTGTGCCGGGCCAGCGTACCCGATAAAATTCTGATGCTATTGTAGTTTGACGTTTCGCATTCAAAGACGCAGGCTATTCTAGCAACCTTATAACAATTTATCCTTAGACGACAATATCTATTTGAGGTGACATAATGCTTACCGAATTCGCATATGTGGCCTTGCTGCTATCAGCCATCTGGGTGCTAGCAGCACCGACTGGAAGGTATATTGCAAAGGTATTCCATGGAGAGTGGACCGTGTTCACTCCAGTTTTGCGCCCACTGGAAAAGGCGCTCTACAGAATGAGCGGTGTCGATGAAACCAGAGAGATGCCCTGGAAGAGCTATGCTCTGGCGCTTTTGATCTTCAATGCCCTGGGAATAGCGGCGGTATTCATCCTTCAGGAAGTGCAGGGCATCTTGCCCTTAAATCCCGAAGGACTCGGGGCAGTCAGGTGGGACACAGCCTTCAACACCGCAGTATCCTTCACCACCAACACCAACTGGCAGTCCTACAGCGGCGAGCAGACTATGAGCTATCTAACGCAGATGCTGGGCCTGACTGTGCAAAATTTCCTGTCTGCGGCTGTCGGATTATCCTGCGCAATGGCCGTCATTCGGGGCTTTACGCGAAAAAATAATGGATGTATCGGCAACTTCTGGGTGGACCTGACCAGGTCCCTGCTCTATTTGCTGCTACCGCTAGCCATCA
>JAJRAX010000010.1 GCA_028679775.1 Methanothrix sp.
AAGATCTGGGACTACGTGGCAAAAGAGGTCCAGTACATCACAGACAAGGCCGTCTTTGGACTTGAGGACTACTGGCTCTTTCCTGAGGAGACGCTTGTTTTAAAAAAGGGCGACTGCGAGGACTCGTCCTTTCTGCTGGCCACAATGCTGCTCGCAAGCGGCATATCTGAACACTGCGTGCGAGTGGTCCTGGGCCGGGTCTCCACTCCGGACGGAGCCTACGGCCATGCCTGGGTGGTCTACCAGAACGAGTCCGGACGATGGTGTCTCCTGGAGTCCACCATCGATTCAGCTCCCACTGAACTCGCGCCTGCAGATCCATTTGTCAAATCGGGCAATCAATATCAGTACCAGCCCCAGTTCTGCCTCAATGCGTCTCATCTCTGGTCAATTGGGGCGACCAATCAGCAGGTGACCGACTACCTAAAGACCAGAGGCCGGGTGCAGAGGCAAAAGGTCTCCAAAAAGATGATCTCTTAGGGCGAGCCTCTCTGGCTGCGAACTTCCTCCAACATCCTTTCCATCTTCTTCCAGTGGCCGCCCTCCCAGTAGATCTTTTTGCAGCTTTTACACTGCCACCTGATCGTTTTTCCTTCTGAGCATTCCATCTCGTGCAAGGGACCGTTGCATACGGTGCACCTATGAGGATCAAGCTGCAGCAGCACGCCAGCGTCTGCCATCTCTGCGAGCTGCTCGATGATCTTGGTGGCGCGGATGAGGAGAACGGGTATGCTCCTCCGGCCAGCGGCCAAAGAGAGCCCTCTGTCCCTGGTGATGATCGTCCGGCCCTCTTCTTTTGCCTGGATCATCAGACGCTCATCGCTTTTCTCATGAGGAAGGGCGACATCCTGACCCAAAAGCCTAAGCCATCTTCCTAGCCTCAGGAGCATCCAATCGACAAGAAAGCGCCTGTCAGCCTCGTCTTTCACACGCCAGACCTCCCTCTATTCTGTGTTTGCCATCCGCAACTATTTATCGATTGATCTCGGACATCTCTCTCATGAAAAAGGCGATGAGCAATGTGGATGTGGCAGCCATGGCCTCGGAGCTGTCCGACAGAATCCTGGGGGGCTTCATGGGCAAGGCCTACCAGCAGTCTTCGGACAAGATCTGGCTCTCGGTTCAGTCTCCTGCCGAGGGCCGACTGGATCTGCTTCTCGTGGCCGGAAAGAGAGTCAATATTACAAAAGGGCAGAGGCCGGCCTCCAAGACGCCTCCCCAGTTTCCCACAATGCTCAGAAATCGCCTGTCCGGTGGCAGGATCGTCGATATCAGGCAGCACGACTTCGACCGAGTTTTGGAGATCGCTGTAGAGAGAAGCGGCTCTATCAATTATCTGGTGGTCGAGCTGTTTCCTAAGGGCAGCATGGTGCTGCTTGATGAGAACCGGGTGATCCTTTCAATGCTCAAGAAGATGGTCTACCGTGGATCTAAGATGGCAGCAGGAGAGAAGTACCTCTACCATCCCGGTCAGCTCGATCCCCGAACGATCACTCTGTCCGATCTATCCGCATGGCTCTCCAGCGCTGGACAGGACCTCGTTCGATCTCTCGTGAGAGGGCTGAACATGGGCGGGACCTACGGTGAGGAGGTCTGCCTGGTCGCCGGAGTGGACAAGAACAAGCCTGCGTTGGAGCTGGATGGCCCGGAGCTTGAGAGAGTCCATTCTGCCCTCGGACAGGTCTTCTTGGATCAGACGCTTGATCCGCATGTCGTCCTCGACAAAGACGGCGTGCCTGTGGATGTTCTATCCAGGCCCCTTCAGATCTACCAGGGGCTGGAAGTCAAGCGTTATGTCACCTTCAGCGAGGCGATAGACGCATTCTTTGTCGAGAAGGAGGCAGATGCTGAGGAGAAGAAGAACCCTCTGGACAGAAGAATTGAGCTGCAGAAAAAGGCATTAGAGGAGTTTTTGGCTCAGGAGAGGTCACTGGTCGCCAAGGGCGAGCAGATCTACCAGATCTACGGCAATGTCGAGCAGATCTTGAGGGTTGTAGGTGTGGCTCACTCCAAAGGCTTCTCCTACAACCAGATCTGGGAGAGGATCAGCTCCTCAGGTCTGCCCCAGGCCAAAGCCATTCTCTCGATGGACGGGCAGGGGGAGATGAAAGTCGTTATTGAGGGGACAGAGTTCGAGCTGAATGCAGGGCTCACAGTTCCCCAAAACGCCCAGAGGTATTATGAGAACGCAAAGGAACAGTCCAGGAAGGCGAACGGGGCCAAAGAGGCTTTAGCCATCACCGAACAGCTCCGGTCGGGCAAAGCTGCACCGAAGAAGACCAGGCAGGCTTCAGTTCATCGTAAGAGAAAGCCCAAGTGGTATGAGAGGTTCAGATGGTTCACATCCTCGGACGGATTTCTGGTGCTGGGGGGACGGGACGCAGAGAGCAACGAGGAGATCTATACCAAGTACCTGGAACGGCGCGATTTAGCTCTTCATACCGATGCTCCTGGTGCGCCACTCACAGTGATCAAGACAGAGGGCGAGGTCGTTTCCGAGAGCACTCTGTTGGAGGCTGCCCAGTTTGCAGTCAGCTACTCATCCATCTGGAAGGGCGGTTTGGCGGCAGCAGATTGCTACATGATCCGGGGCGATCAGGTCAGTAAGACCCCGGAGCCCGGTGAGTTTCTGAAAAAAGGTGCCTTTGTCATTCGAGGAGAGCGCACTTACTTCAAAGATACGCTTCTCGGCCTGGCCGTCGGAATATCGGAAGGCATTTTGATCGGCGGGCCTGTCTCGGCCATAAAGCCCAAATCCGATCCAGTGGTGGAGATCGAGCCTGGGGAGATGAACGCCGACGACCTTGCCAAGAGGATCTACCGGCAGTTCTCGGAAAAAGTGGATGATAGAGCTTTCCTCAAGGTCGTGGCGTCGGTAGACCAGATTGTCCAATTTCTGCCGCCAGGCGGCTCGAAGATGAAGGATGCCTCCTCCTGAGTATCTTTTTTGGTATGTATGATCTTTCAGCCGTTTGCCTTTCTCACCTTGCGTTCGTTTCTCTCAAGGTATTCTTTTATGGCCTCCACTATGACATCTGAGCGTTGCACGTAGAGGGAGCCCCTGCTTTTCACGACGAAGCTCATTAACTTTTCATTTAAATCCGAGCTAAGCTCAACCTCGATCTTAGGCATAGACCTTCATAATCCAAGGCGGTATTAATACTTGAGCTTCATGGCTTGAGCCTCTTGATCTCCAGGTAATGTACCTGCGCGTGGCCTTCGCTGCCAGGATAGGCGAAGATCATCTGTTTTCTGACCGAGTGGGCCAGACGGACTGCACGGGATAGGACGGGAGGCAGAAAGATATGATCTGCGAACAGAGTGTGAACAAGATACTCGGAATGGGGCACCTTGCCCGGGCCCTGCACCTGCTTGTAGACGCGAAAGTGGGTGCCGAACTTGAAGCCGGTTTTGACTACCAGCTTCTTTTCTCTCAGGTCTCTGTAAACCGAGAGCTTCAGATCGAAGTCGCTCTCGATCTGCCGGGCCCTTGCGGCAAAGCTCTTAAGATCCAGAGGCTCTCCTGAGCGGTCGACCAGGGTTATGATGCCCTTGTCCAGCAGGTAGGCGGACTCGACCAAGGAGAGCTGGAGCCTCTCTCCGATGGGCTTGCCGTAAAATCCGACATCGTGAAGCCTTTGAGAGGCTGCTGCATCCCAGAGCACCACTCGATCCTCGAGAAGCGTAGCCATGCCGCCCATCTCCTCTTCGCCCATCAGCCCGGACATGCTTTTCTCCCGCGCCTCGTAGAATGTGATGTCGCTCTCCTCGTCGACTATGGCCAGCATCAGCTTCTTTCTCATTTGGCTGGCCATCCTCACAGGTTGCATGATGTCTTGCAGTGGCAAGGGCATCCGCTCAGAGATGACCTTAACATAAAACTCAGCCGGGCTTTTCCCTGGGTGACCTCCCCTTGGATAGACGCGAAAATCGGGGCGGCCCGGCTGGACGTAGTAGCCGCGCTCTCTCAGGTCTTTGTAGACCACATACCTGAACTCAAAACCTTTCTCAAGAGATGATGCCCTCTGGAAGAATACTGGAAAGTCCAGATCTTTCTCGTCAATGAGCATCCTGATCCTGGACCTGTCCAGGAGATAGGCCGCTTCCACCAGGGACAGCTCGAGTCCATTGCCTTTGGGCCTGCCGAAGTAGCCCTGCTCATAGAGTTCAGGCAGGGCCTGTTGGCCCAGGCTGACACGGTCGCCATTCAGTCGGCCTCTTATCTCCTCGGACATGGAAAAGACTGCGACTCTAGCAGGAGAGCTTGCTCGGCCAGATGCCGTGCATGACACTTAGAGTCTTGTCGACGAGGCTATGCACTTTGTCAGCAGGATAGCCGGCAGAGAGCAGATAGGACTCCACGTGGTTTGGCACTGCGATGGACATCTGCTCGACCATTGAGACGGTCTGCAAGATGGTGTAGTCGCCGAGCTTGAAGGGAATGATTGCGTCTGATACTATCAGCTCGAAGATCTCTGGGCTCACTGGCCGTTCCAGGCCTGAGAGGTATGCTTCGAGTATCTCGCTGGTCCAGTCATGCTTTTTGCCTTCATCCTGGTAGGGCATGACAACTATCTCGCGGGTCTTGGCGAACTGCTCGACCATCTGAGCAGGCGTAACATCTCCCTTGAAGACCATGTTCAGGAAGTTGGTGTGCGGTACCGTTGTCGGAACCTTGCTCGCCCTAATTGCGAACTTGACCTCCTCAAAGACTGTTCCTGCGTCTGTGCCCTGGTGGCCGACGCCCTTGCCGAACTGGATTGCGCTCGGAGATGCTTTGACCACGGTGTGGGGGTCGCCGTGCCTTCTGTCGATGTTGCCCAAGACTGCCGTGAGTCCTAATGGTCGAGCTGCGAGTGCCAGACGGGAGAGGCCTGTCGTGTTGCAGCTCGTGCACTGGACAAGCATCGGCCTAGCCTTGGCAAACATCTCGTAGTTCTCAAGTCCGAAGAAGAATTCGCGGGCGAAGTCCGCCTTCAGCTCGTCAGTGATCTTGACCTTTCCGCCTTCCGTCAGTCCCTTGAGCAGCTCGGGCCTGTCAGCTCCGCCCATGAGGGATACGAAGCAGTCGTGGGCGAGACCAGCCTCGACATAGGGAAGCTCCTCGTCCCCAGGAGTTCCCACCATCACGAAATCGGATGCTTTAAAGAAATCGTCGTAGCCGCCCTCGATCTTGACGCCAGCTTTCTCCCATTTGTCTTTAAGGGATGCATCGCTCACGAATGCCTTGACTCCGAATAGGCGGTTGAATTTGGATATAGTAGATATGGCCCGGCCATGAGGCTTTCTGAGAAGGACGTTCAGATCTCCCTGTATGCCTGCCGCTTTTTTTACCTGCTGCAGGGCGAGCAGAGTTCGTTTATTCTCGGTTCCATCAAAACCTACAAAACCAGCATTGGACTTCAAGCATCTTCACTTCCTGAATGAAAGTCTAAGTGACCATATTTTAATCTTTCCGGGATTGTGTTCTTCTGTTCCCGCAACTTCTCTAATTAATTTTAGTTATCGTCTGCAGCAAACCTCGTCTGGATCTTCTCTGCAATGGCTCGGGCGCTTTCATCTGAGTTCATGCTCGTAGTATCGACCTCGATC
>JAJRAX010000169.1 GCA_028679775.1 Methanothrix sp.
AGGGAGCGGTGCATGTTGCTTCTATTGGCCGGAGCAGGCCTGCGTGTGGGTGAGATGACTCAAATCATTGCAGAGGACATCGATTTTCTCAAAGGATACCTGCATGTCCAGGCCTCGAATGCCAAGTTCAAAAAACCTCGCACCGTAGTCTTGTTGCCACAAGTATTAGATGCCGTCACCAAGCAGCTCGCTGGGCGCACTAAGGGTTGGTTGTTCCCAAGCCGTCTGGATGGTCATATCACCTCGCGACAGGTCCAAAATATTCTCGATGGCATTGCCACTCGAGCTGGCCTGCAGGAAGTCAAGCGCCTGGACAAAGCGGGCAAGAGCCGACACCGTGTGCATCCTCACTTGCTAAGGCACAGCTTTGCAGTCTGGAGTCTTGACAGCGGCGTGCCGGTGGGTGATCTTCAAGACCAGCTCGGGCATTCGTCTCTTGCAACCACAGGCATATACCTCAAAGCCAGCCCGAACCATAGGCGAGAGGCATATATACGGTCAAGTTTATTGAATTTCCTTGGAGGCGAAATGTCTTGAAAAACAAGCGCTTCTAAATCGAAGGCCATTGTGCCGTTCTTGCGTGGCAAGAATGGCGAATCATCATTTGTGTGTATTGAAGCGGGCACGAAAAAATGTGCCTGGAGAGTATGCCGACAGGATGTTCTCCTGGCGTGAGGGTGGAAAAGCGCGAAATGTCCATCTTGGGAGCTGCGAGAAATTATCTCGCGAGGATGCCCTGCTGCGAGCCAGGAGGATGAAGGCAGAGGGGCTTGGGATAAAATGAGGAAAGGTCAGTCAGATTTTAGCATTTTCTCCTCGTGTCTCTTTTCCAGTTCGAGCAGGCAATATTGATAAGGCAAGCCCTCGGGCTTTTCGTGGAACTTATCCCGCAGCCGCTGATAAATGTCTTCGATCAGATCTTTATTGTCCGCGCAAAGTCCGATACGCATCGACGATTCGCTCCAGGCTCTGACTACCTGGGCCAGGGTAGCGGCAAGCTTGGACCGTTCCAATGGATCGTCCAGCCTGTCATGTGCTTTGGTGAAATAGGCGCACGGGACAGTCAGGGGGTCACAGGCATTGACGGCAAAACACCTAAGATCGTCTTCATCAAGTAAACGTGACATTTCATTAGGTGTGGCAAAGTAATCCGGTATGAAAATAGCGTTTAGCTCTGCTTCTGAAAGCTTTTTCTCCTCGTATAATTCTCTGCAAATGTCTCTGAGGTTGTCATAACCCGCAGACGCTGGCCACCGGTCGCCCCCCAGATCAGTGAGGTTGGCAAAAAACAATGCTCCGCCCTCGACCAGCGACACCGAGCATTCTTGCATAAACGAACACAAGTCCTCTTTCCATTTTTCCGCAAATTTTCTGCGTTCCGGATCAGACAACTGGTTGGGCTGTATGCAGAGAGGATGCTGAAAAAAATCAGGCCCAACCGTTTTTGTATTCAGCCAGTGCAGCGCAGTGGAGGAGAAACCGATCCGGAGTTTGCCTGCTATCTCCGGGAATGGTTCGTAGAAAGACCGTTGAATGTATTGGGTCTCTACGTGCTTTAATTTTGCTAATATCGAGGTTGCCCAGAATGTCTCGAAATTTGCTGGATCCGCAAGATCAATATAGACTAATTTGATGGTCAGCGTTGGATTCACCTCGTGAATCTGGCGGATAATTGCTTCAAATAACTTGCTCGAATTCACGCCGTCTGCAGCGCCGTAATCAGCGATCACAAACGCCTCATCATCGTTCATGGCGGCGATCTGCGGTGATATACGTCGAATGTAAGACGCCATCCTGGGCATCAACTCTGCATTCACGGCACGGGCCGTATCAGAAATCCGACTATAATCTTTGGTCATTGTCGGTAAAAATTGTTGTGATGAGATCATTTTTGCGTTCTTCATGGGTTTTGCCTCATTGCCTCCGACTCTTTCTAGTGTCAGATCTCTTATAATTATTGCGTAATAGTTGTAATGCTTCTTTAGAGTAACGAATGAAGCGACAAGCTTCCACCCATGACCTCTATCAGAGCCTGCGAGATCTTCAGAGAAGGGCAGAGAGAATTCTGGCTGAAGCTGCAGCTTGAACGATCAGCCCCGGCAGGATGACCTGTGCAGTTGGCAAATGGATTAAGCTAATATCAGATGAAGGGAATCAGACTTTGCTTATCTGGATAGTTGCCTGGCAAGGCGAGAAACGCGAATGTCCTTGGGAATCAAAGGGCCCCTCGCGCACAACACGGTGGCAGAGTGCAAGAAGGATGAAGGCCGTAATGGTTCACTTGTATCAAGACTGCAAAATGTTCAATTGGGTCGATCCTGATGTGGTACTGTTTCATGAAGGGTTATTGCAGCAAAGATTTTGGTTCATTGATCGCGATTTTCTATTAACACCAACCCCTAATGCAATAGTGCAGATAGCTAGGCCGGTAGACAGCTATTTGATGCAAAAAGAGGTACGTGAGAGTTCAGCTCCCCCGTACATTAAGAGTTTATGATAATAGTTTAAGGGTGTTATTTTTATAAATTGATCCTCCGCCATCCAATACAGCTAACAATCCATCGGCTTGCTCGACATCCTCCGGAGCCGCATCCTTGAATAGATCATCATAGAGCTTGGACAGGGCCGTCAGCTCGTCAGCATCCAAAGACATTGTCATATTATCCTTGAAGGCCCCAAAGACCTCTCGCCCCTCCAGGATAGTTGTCAACACCTCAGCTTTGTTGATCTCCTCAGGCGGCATCTTGAAGAGGTCTTTATTGAGCACTATCAGATTGGCCAGCTTGCCGACCTCCAAAGACCCTGTCTCGTTCTCCATGAAGCCTGCATAGGCCCCGTTTATTGTGGCGCATTCTATCATGGTCTTGAGATCGACCATCTCCTCAGGCCAGTACACCTTGGTGATGTTGCTGTCTGGTGGAAGAGGAAGCCTGGTCATTCCGGTCTTGATCTCATCCAGTGGATTCATGGTTGGATAGTCCCCACATGCAGGAAAATCGGTTCCAATTGCAACCATGACTCCGTTATCAATGAAACTTTTCATGGGCATCATGTGCTCAGCCCTCTCTGGCCCAAGGTAAGCGAGATTATTTTTCTCAAAGGTCGCTTCATAGTAGAACCAGTTGGGCGAAGGCACTGGAATGACGCCCAGTGATTTAAAGCGCGGCATGTCCTGAGCCGATACCAGGACAACGTGAGCTATCTTATGCCTGGAGTCCCTCTTACCATTCATTTCTTGGGCCCTCTGGTATGCATCCAGTGCCATGCGAACTGCGCCATCTCCGATGGCATGTACTTCAATCTGGAATCCAGCTTTATCTAAAGCGACAATGGTGTCATTGAAGGCCTCAGGCTTCCAGATAGGAGCCGACTTGAATCCAGGCTTATCTATATAAGGCTCCAGAAGCAGGGCGGTATGTCCTTCGACGACCCCGTCTATGAACAGCTTAGCAGTTTTCATCTGCACCAGGCCTGAAGAATAGTTGTCTCTCTCCTCAACCAGAGCTGGGATCTGCTTCACGCCCAGGTTAGGATCGAGGACTTGCTCTCCCCTGATTCTCACATCCAGCTTCCCTTCTTTATCCAGATAGGAATACGCCTCCATCACATTTTCATTAAAGACACCTGAATCATGGGCGGTGGTGATCCCGAATCCTTTGGATGCATCCAATAGTCTCATCATGCCTTGCATAAGCTCTTCTTTAGTCCAGGATGGAAGCTTGGATATGACCAGGAACTCTGCAGATAATTCTCTCAAGGTTCCAGAGGGGTTTCCATTAGAGCCGCGCTCGATGACGCCTCCCGCTGGATCTGGTGTCTTATTGGTGACGTTGGCCTTTTCCAGGGCCTTGGAATTAACCCAGGCGGAATGGCCATCCAATGCGAAGAGAATCACAGGCTTGTCGGGTACAACGGAATCAAGAAGTTCTTTAGTAGGCCCCTTGGGACCAAATGCAGGATAGTTCCATCCAAAGCCGCGGATGATGGTAGCATTTGGATTACTCAATGAATAATCCTTTACCAGCTTTAGATATCCATCGCGGGTCGTGGCTTTGAAAAGGCTCACTCCGGACAACATAAGGGCTGCACCGCTCGGATGGAAGTGGGCCTCGATGAATCCCGGCAAGACCATCTTGCCTTCAAGGTCTACTATGCGGGTCTTTGGATCTATGAAGCCCTGAGCGCCTGAGTTGTTGCCTACATAGATGATATTCTTTCCAGCGATGGCTATGGCTTGTTGTGGCTGCTTATCCCAATCGACCATCTTATTCACTGTATAAACAGTCCCATTGAGCAATACCAGATCTGCATTCGTGGTCTGAGACTGCGATATGGCAGTGATGCTCAAAGAATAAATAAGTGCAAGAGCTAACACATATTCCAGCAGAACTTTATGACTTTTCCTCATATTCCTTCCTTCTCTCGATGGAATGATCACACAATTCTTCCATCAATTTTTTTAATTCTTAAATTAAGGCCGCA
Organism: Methanothrix sp.; assembly: GCA_028679775.1. Taxonomy (GTDB): domain Archaea; phylum Halobacteriota; class Methanosarcinia; order Methanotrichales; family Methanotrichaceae; genus Methanothrix. The sequence continues at coordinate 4,483 of JAJRAX010000169.1, forward strand.
TCTCGACCTAATAAATTTTTGCTTTAAGATAGGTATATTCAAAGCTTACTAGTAATTTACATAAAGTTTGCGGATATTATGATTTTCTCACACAGGCTTTTTCTTCGCCTTTTCGCACCCCGAAACCCGTGCTTACCCCCCCTCCAAAGGTATTCATTGAATCTAATGCAAATCACGTAAATGAAAATTTTCATCTATTTAAATTCCAGATATCATTAATATTTCAAATTTCAATTTCAAGAATCGATATCTGGAAAAATAGTTGAATTTTTTGGAAGCGGACCTGCGGGATATGGGATACACTCCCAGGGCGACCAGAGCCACTCCCGCAGGCGCGAGCCTGCCGCCCCTGAATCTGCTCAAACTCCGAGCTGCGGGATATATGCCAGGTAGCTCTTGCGCACATCTTCGGGATCAATGTGGTAATAGATATCGACAGCCTCCTTGATCGCATCACCCCTGAGCCATTGCACGTACTCTCGCCTCATGCCGGCGCGGAGAAGGTGAGTCGTAAACCAGTGCCTGCAACAGTGCGCTCCAAATCGTTGCTCAAGCGGAGCTCCAGGGGTATGCAGGCCTACAC
>JAJRAX010000355.1 GCA_028679775.1 Methanothrix sp.
CCTTCAGATACGACGAAATATAAAATATAAAAATCATTTTTTTACAACTTGATGATGTTTTTATATATAAATCATCAAATTACTATTTTTACAACTATTTTATTAGCATTTTTTTGATTTGAGTTGTTAGCAGTATCAATGGATCGTTTTTTGTAGTATTTTTGCATTTTATACTGCATAGCAAAACATTTATATAGTATAATGATAATAATGTTTTTTTGGTGATGTATCTCATGGTAAAATACATAAAAATTTCAAACAAAGAATTATCTACAGTAGATGATAAATATTATAATGAATTAATAAAATTAAATTGGTATTTATCGAGACGACCGCATACATACTATGCGATAACCCGCTCAAATGGAAAAACAATTCTCATGCATCGTTTAATAATGTCATGGGAGTGTGGAGTTTCATTAGAAAAAATTTCGTCTATGAGTTCTGTAGATCATATTGACCGAAATGGACTTAACAATCAAATTTCTAATCTAAGGTTAGTCACTCAATCTGAAAACTGTCAGAACAGAGAATTTCCAAAAAAATCCAATGGATATATCGGTGTAAATGGATGCAAGAATGGTTATGTTGCTCAGGTAGGATTAAATGGTAAAAAATTATATGTGGGAACTTTTGACAATGAAATTGATGCTGCTGAAAAACGTGATATTGCCGTGTTGAAAATATATGGAAATACCGCAAAATTAAACTTTCCTACGAAACGAAGTGAATATCAAAAAATGTTAGATGATGGGTTTGATCCTCTTCCAAGAAGAGATTTCGTTCCTTATAGTAAACTACCAGGGGCTAAAGCACCCTGGCTTTCAGTAGCCCTGAAAGGACTACCTTAATACTTGGTAGCCCTTCCGAGCCTCCAGGCCGGTCTACATAGCGGCCCAAGAAAGCAATGTTCTTAGCACCATTGAAATCAGCATCACCAGACCAGGAACACGAAGGACACTTGAAACTCTTTCCGTTCCTGATTCCATGCTCACCGCACTGATGGCACGTCTGGCTGGTGTATGCGGGGTCCACCAGAACCAGAGGAACACCAGCCGCGAGAGCCTTATAGCTAAGGAACTCCTTAAGCTGGTAGAAGGCCCAACCATTGACTCTCCGTCTCTGGTTCTTTCCGGATTTCTGGTTCACGCCTTCCCGGATTCCAGTTAGATCTTCCAAAGCAATCTTCGCAGGTATCTCCTGTGCTCTGGTAACTATGGCTTTGCTGATTTCGTGGTTGATTTGTCTTTGATATCTGCTCTCTTTGCCGGATAGTCGTTGCAAAAGTTCCCGGCATCGTCGCCTGGAACTCCTTGTACCTTTCACGGCTTTCTGTTGGAGAACAGCACGCATTGAAGCATAATGGATCTTGATTAGTTTGATGGTCTTTCCGCCAAACTTCTGACCTTCAGAGGTTACAGCAATGTCAGTAATTCCAAGATCTACGCCAAGAATTGTGTCTACATGAATTTGCTCAGGTGCTTCGCTCTTGACCTGGATATTGATGTAATACTCCGATCCTTTCTTGCAGAGCGTGGCGCTAGTTGGCTTAGATCCTTTGAGCTGGTCCTGTTGATATTCACCAAGAATCAGCTTGATCCTTTGCCTTGATCTGAGAAGGGTAACGCTAACCTCTTCATCTTTCTCCCGGAAGGCAAAGATCCGAGCATCGTAGTCTATGCTTGTGGGTTCGAAGTTCTTGACGGAAGAATGATTTTGAATAGCAGTCTTTCGGTTAGCAGCAACCCGATTTATGGCCCTAATTGTTAGATTTGCAGAAAGACCGAACTTAGTTCGGACATCCTGGTAGACAAGCCCCTGGATACGAACTTTGTTGGTGTGCTTCGCAGGTGTGTTTTGGTTGATCCAGTTGCAAGCATCCGCGAAGGCTTTGAGAGTCTCATCTATCTCTTCGGCCTGGGAGTCCGTTGGACGCAGCTTGCATTGAACGGTTAACACCTGCTCAGTCATCATTAGGTAGTGTAGTCACTAAGTGATATAAAGGTTGTGGTGGGAAGTGTACGGCATTCCTCCCAGGGATAAATCCCTGGGCTTCCTGCCTGTTATCTTCGTGAATATTCTGGAGTCACATTCAGAAAAGACCTAGATAGGTGGCAGGCATACATATCGATTGGTCAACAAAAAGAACTTAACCTTGATGGAGACCATAGAATTGTCGTTGGTATTTATTC
>JAJRAX010000170.1 GCA_028679775.1 Methanothrix sp.
CCCTAGCACTATGCCCCAAAATAGCTTTAGGTGATTGATAATGGCCAAGATCAAAGCTGGCGTCTTAGGTGCCACTGGTGCTGTGGGACAACGCTTCATTGAAGGATTGAAGAATCATCCATGGTTTGAGCTGACGAGCCTTGCTGCGTCTGAGAGAAGCGCAGGTAAGAAGTACAAAGATGCGGCCAAGTGGCGCCTGGAGAGCGAGCTGCCCGATGATATCGCGGAGATGACTGTGGTCAACGTCGATCCGCGAGAGGTTGATGCGGATATAGTCTTCTCTGCTCTTCCCGCGGATGATGCCAAGACGGTTGAGCCGGCATTCGCGGTGGCTGGATGTGCTGTGGCCAGCAATACCAGCTCATACCGGATGGTACAGGATGTGCCGCTGCTCATTCCTGAGTGCAATTCTGATCACCTGGATATCATCAAAGTGCAGCGCGAGAAGCGCGGCTGGGACGGATACCTCACAACCAATCCCAACTGCACCACGGTTATGTTCACACTGCCACTTAAGCCTCTCATGAAGTTCGGCATCCAGACTGTTCATGTGGCATCCATGCAGGCCGTATCCGGAGCTGGCTATGAGGGCGTTCCCTCCATGGCCATCCTCGGCAACGTCATTCCCTACATTGGAGGCGAGGAAGAAAAGGTGGAGACCGAGCCTCAGAAGATTCTGGGTCGCTTTGACGGCGAAAAAATCGTGAACGCAGATTTTTCCATAAGCGCCAGTTGCCATCGCGTGCCGGTCATGGACGGGCATACCGAGGCGGTCTGGGTGACAATGAGGGACAATCCCACTCCAGATGAGGTCAAGAAGGCTATGCTGAGCTTTGATCCGGGTCTTGGAGACCTGCCATCTTCCCCAAAGAAGGCGCTCATCGTCAAGGATGAACCGGACCGGCCTCAGCCGAGGCTTGATCGCGGACGCGGCAACGGCATGGCAGTCTCAGTTGGCCGGATAAGGTCCGGAATTCGGTTCATCTGCATGGGCCACAACACCGTGCGCGGCGCGGCAGGAGCCAGCATCCTCAATGCCGAGCTGTTGGTGAAAAAAGGCCTGCTGTGATGTTGATTGTCGCCTGGGAGGTGACAGCTGCCTGCAATCTGTCCTGCGGCTACTGTCGTGCCTCTGCCTCCAGAAAGCCAGATCCTCATGAGCTTTCCACAACGGAGGCGATCTCCTTTTTGGATGATATTGCTTCAATGCGCCCCATGCTCATCTTAAGCGGTGGCGAGCCACTTCTGCGGCCCGACATATTTCTCTTGGCCCGTCATGCAAAATCATTGGGGCTGCGCGTCTCTTTGGCCAGCAATGGGACCACCATCACATCCCAGGCAGCAGATGAGATAGCCGCCTGCGGCATCTCACGGGTGAGCATCAGCCTGGATGCGGCGTCTTCAACAGGCCATGATCGCATGCGCGGCCAGGGCAGCTTTGAGAGAGCCATGCAGGGAATTGAAAACCTGCGCGGCAAGGTTGATTTTCAGATCAACCACACAATTACCGGCAGAAATGAATCAGATGTGGCTGCGATCTTTGATCTAGCCGAAAGAGCTGGGGCCGCGGCCCTGCACTTCTTTTTCCTGGTGGCCACAGGTCGGGGCCGGGAGGAGGATCTCCTGACACCGGAGAGACAGGAGGAGCGGCTTATGGAGATCGACCAGGAGCGAGAGCGGCATGCAATCGATGTTCAGGTCACCTGCGCCCCGCAATATGCTCGAATTGCAAGGCCCGGCAAGCGTCGCGCTGGCGGCTGTCTGGCCGGCAGGAGCTTTGTTTTTGTCTCTCGAACGGGAGATGTCTATCCCTGCGGATATTTTCCTCTGAAGGTCGGCAGCATCCGGGAAAAGAATTTTATAGAGATATGGCAGAATGCTCCTGAGCTACTGGCATTGCGAGAGAGGGCTCTTACTGGAAAATGCGGGCGCTGCAGCTATGCCGGGACCTGCGGGGGTTGCAGGGCTAGAGCTTATGCCGAAAGCGGCGACTTCCTGGGACCGGACCCATCCTGCCGCCTGGAGATCTAATCATGGATGATACCGATCTTTTGCTTCTGTCCGCAGTACAAGACGGGTTTCCAATCACGCCGAGACCCTTCCGGGACCTGGGACAGGCTTTAGGCCTGGAGGAGAAGGAGGTAATCATGAGGCTGGCAGAACTCCAAAAGGAGGGGCTGGTTAGAAGGATCGGGCCGATCATGGATCTGCGCAAATTGGGACGGAGCGGGATTTTGGCGGCTTTAGCAGTCCCCGTGGATGAAGCGAATGACGCTGCTAAGGTAGTGAGTGAGTACCCAGAGGTCTCTCACAACTATCTGCGGCCAAGTGATAGCGGCTACAATCTGTGGTTCACTGTGTCTGCAACAGACTCGCGAATCCAGGAGATATTGCAGGAGATCAGGCTCAAGACCGGACGAAAGATGCTGGTCTTGCCCACGCTCCGGATATTCAAGATCGGCGTGAAATTCGATATAGTTTGATAATTTGAGATAGCGTGATAGCGGAGAGGATGAATTAATGGCCAAATTGGTTCTGATGGATTTTTACGCTGATTGGTGCGGACCGTGTCGGACTCAGGGTCCAATCTTTGAGGATCTCGCCAGGGATCTCAGCGATAAAGTGGAATTTAAAAAGATCAATGTAGATAAAGAGGGCGACCTTGCTGCTGAGAAGGGCATCATGGTCGTGCCTACAATCATCCTGGAGAAGGACGGAGCAGAGGCGCAGAGATGGATGGGCGTTACCTCCCGAGAAGAACTGATCGAGGCTATTGACAAGGCGTCCGTTTGAGATGAATTGGGGTGAGCGGGAGCGGGACGCGGCAATGACGGCAGGAGGGGATCGTTGCCTTGAGGCGGTGAGGAGGATTAACAGTCGGGGAGGCAGTGCCCCACACCTTGCTCTCTGCTTCGACTGTCATCTATTCTCCATAGATACCAGTCGCGCTCCCAAAGCCTGCGTTCAGCCTGATGCCTACCTCATCACTCATGCCCACAGCGATCACTACGGCAAGTCGGCAATGCTCTCTCCGAGGGCTGTTGCTTCTGTTCAGACTGCACGCGCGCTAGAAATTCGATACGATCGGGAGTACCAGGGTCGAACCTTTCGGGTGGGCGAGAGCATCATTGTTGATGGGGTGAGGGTGGACACGCATCCAACCGGACACACCATTGGATCGACGGCTTTTTCCTGGCAGACGGAGGACGGCCTGAGGGTGCTGGTGACGGGGGACGTTAAAGACTACAGCCGCCTTCCAAAAAGCGATTTCCTTGTCATGGAAGCCAACTATGGCGACCCCTACGATCCATCATGCATCTTCGAGGACGACCTGGCCGGATTTTCTGATGCACTGGAAGCCGGGGCCAGCTTTGGTGCATATGCCTTCGGGAAAGCCCAGAGGGCTGTGGCTCTCATGAGGGCTATGGGCTACAAAGATGAGATCGGGATGGACGAGAAGAGCCTGGTGCTGACGAGAGAGCTGATGGGCGAAGCTGCCGGGCCTCTGACTGAGGTGAATGGCGCCGACACTAATGTTGTCACGCCCTGGAATCTGCACCAGGTTCGGGGCTGGAACAAGTATTTTCTGACTGGAAGACGGGACACATCTTACCCCACAATTCAATTGAGCGATCACCTGGACTTTCGCGGCCTGATGAGGATGGTCGAGCATGTATCGCCGAAAGAGGTTTTGGTCTACCATCCGGAAGGAGAGAGGGCGAGCCTTCTGGCCCATCACCTTCAGGAGTGCGGCCTGGAGACGACGTCCTTGGATCTCATTGAGCGGTTTGTGAGGTAATTATAGAAAAGCAGGCAGAAGACCCGCTCCCTTCAGGGGGCGGGATGAATGCCGTACCTAATGCTATTGAACTTGAAGCGAAATAGGGCTCTTCGCTATTTCCTATGGCTAACCTGAGGTTACTATAGCTTTTAAGTTATTGGTTAGTCGCTCTGTGCGTACTCTGTGAACTTTGTGGCGGACGCGCCGTTAGCCAC
>JAJRAX010000171.1 GCA_028679775.1 Methanothrix sp.
CTGGCCTTCCGGGCCACGCTTAACCCTGGTGAAGAGGCCATAGTTCCCGAGCCCTGCTATGTGGCCTACACCCCGGACATAATCCTGGCAGGAGGGATCGCGAGAACGGTTCCCACGAGGCTGGAGGATGAGTTTCGGGTGCAGCCTGAAGATGTAGCGTCGGCTGTAACCGAGAAGAGTCGCGCTCTCTTGCTCAGCTACCCCAACAATCCAACTGGAGCTATCATGACCCGTGCAGATCTTGAGGATCTGGCTGATGTGGTGGTCGAGAACGATCTTCTGGTCATATCTGATGAGGTCTATGGCAAACTGAGCTATTCGGGCAATCACGTGAGCTTTGCTCAATTGGAGGGCATGCAGGAGCGGACTGTGATATTGAATGGTCTATCCAAGTCTCATGCCATGACCGGGTGGCGCATCGGATATGCGCTCGGCGATCCTGCGTTGATTGGGGCTATGACCAAGGTCCATCAGTACACAATGCTCTGTGCGCCTACTATGGCCCAGATTGCGGGGCTCGAAGCCATGCAGAAGGGTGAGGAGGAGATGCTGCACATGAGGCACGAGTATGACCTGCGCAGACGCATGTTCGTATCCGGGTTGAACCGCATCGGTCTGGACTGCTTCGAGCCCAAGGGAGCGTTTTATGCCTTCCCGTCTGTCAAGGCCTGGGGGCTGTCCTCTGAGGAGTTTGCTGAAAGGCTCTTGAGAGAGCAGAAGGTGGCTGTGGTTCCGGGCAACGTGTTTGGGTCGAGCGGCGAGGGATTTTTGCGTTGCAGTTATGCCACATCTCGTGAGGAGCTGATTGAGGCGCTGGACAGGATCGAGACCTTCCTGGCGGGACTTTAGAATGATAGATTATGCTTAAAGCTAAATTCAAGTCGGAGCAGACGGACAAGCTCGCAGGCGGCCTCGCTCGCCTGGGGCTGTCACCCAATGCCTGGACGGTGCTCTCTCTCGTTCCGGCGCTGGCGGGGATGGCCGCGCTTGTGTACGGGCGGCTCGCCTGGGGCCTTGTGCTCTTTTCCCTCTCGGCCTTCATAGACATCGTTGACGGGACGGTTGCCAGGGTGACTCACCAGTCCTCGACCAAGGGTGCCTTCATAGACGGAGTGGTTGACAGGTATGTGGAGATGCTGCTCTATTTGGGGCTGCTTGTCTACGTTGGCCGCGGCGAGTACCTGGGCCTGCCAAATGAGGTCTGGTTCATGCTGCTCTTCTTCGGATCGCTGATGACCACATTCGTGCGGGCCTATGCCGATCACCGGGGGCTCGTCAAGGGCGAGGCCGCGCTGAAGAAGATGGGCGGGCTGTTGGAGCGGTTTGAGAGGCTCATGCTGCTTTATGCCGGGATGTTTCTGGGGCTGTTCAACACTTCGTGGCTGATGATGGTGATAGTCATAACTGCGGTCCTGGCCAATGCTACTGCTCTGCAGAGGATAGCGTTTGCATTGAGGAGATGAGGGGAGATATTTTCTGCAACCTCTCCCCCTGGATTTAGGACTCTGCAGACGACGTCAGCTCACGACCGGCTCTTTTTTGGGTGCGAGCTGTTCATCAATGCGGGAATGATGTGGCTCGGAAGCATGTTTTTCAGTCTCGATATCCGCGTTTATAAGCGTTGACGCATAAAAATCAGATACCACATCGTCCAGCTCAACCAGCTTTTTTACAACTGGATTTTTTTTATTTAACTTATACATCCTGGATCTGCCGACTTCTCGCGTCATGATGACCAATTCAAAAGACTCCAGTCTGGGCCAGACTGCAAATAATGTTCCGCGAGAGAGGTCTGCACCCTGAGCGATTTCGGTCTTGGAATAGTCGGAGCCAGGATTGTCCATGAGAAAGTCTAATATCTTAAGAACAGGACTTTTCATCCCAAAAACCTTCAGAAAGATGGATTCGCCCAGAGGATCGGCTATGGATATCACCGTTTAATGAACTATGTGTTATGATTTAAAAATATTGCTGTTGAGGTTTAAAATTATAAACTCGGATAAATTATTGAAAATAAAAGCAAAAATATTAAAAAAATTGCACAGGCACGGATACTGGGGTGGAAGGCATACGAGCCTGGATAATCTTCCCAAGGGATTTGAGAAAAGCCTTCGCGGTTCTGTGAAAGACGCTGCAGAGGAGCTTATTGAGGAGGGTTTGCTGAGGGGAAAGCCAACAAGCTACGGAATTGAGGTCTCGCTTAATGCCGAAAAGAAAGCTGAAATCGAGCAGATGATGGCGGCAGATTTGGGGTAGCTTGAGCTTATCTTCAGGGAAATCCTTCAGCATGTCTGTTAATCAGGCCACGTGAAGAAGCTCCCATCAGATAGCCTCCAAAACCTATGGTCCACATAAGCACCGGATAGGCAATAAATCTCTCTTCGCCGCCTCTTCCAAAGACCTGCCAGAATAATGACGGCCCTCCTGAAAATAGAGCCAAAATGAGCACTATCAAAGAAAATACTCCTATCACCGCCGAGATATAAGCAAATGGCTTTCCGAGAAGCCTGTAAGCTGCAATGGCTGATAGCGATGATGTCACAAAAGTTGCCAGGGCCACCAATCCGTGTATGATCCCAGAGTCTCCTGGGAATATCCCCACACCCATTGCGGATGCGCCGAAGATAGCGAAAAGAATGGAAAATATCCGCGCGGCACAGGCTCGGTAAATCAGGTATGAGCTGGCAATAATCAATAGCCCCAATAAGAAAGTTGTGGCATTGAACAGGAAGGCTGACGGCTGGATCAGAGATGTGTTTGGCGCGACGGTTGAAGCGAGGTCGCTTAGGTCGTTTGCCCTTGTGCTGTATCCCGGGAATAGTGTCTCGGCTGCCATGACTGTCATAAACCACTGCAAGCCCCCAATGAAGAGGAGCGCTCCTGCGATTGTCAATCTGTCCGGCTTGATGCTCAAGGGTCTTTCCTCCCGTGGTTTGTCACATACAATCATAATATAAATGTCTTTTTGATAAGCAATCGATGATGTAGAGTCCTAAAAGCTTGGCATTTATATACTCATGCACTTCAAGGCGGTATGAGCAAGGGCAGAAAGAACAAAGTTTTAAAGCTGACAGCTGCTAAGGTTAAATACATAATCAGAGCAAAAACCAATAACATCAGCTCCAGAATCATTGCCGCAGAGATGAAAGTAAGTATCCGAACAGTAAATCGTGTCTGGGAGCACTGGATGAAAAACAAAGAGCCATTGGCACCAAAGAAATTTGGACGTCCAAAGATGCATCTCAACGAAGCAGACACACGGTTGATTCTAGAAATCCACAAAGAGCAAAATTCCGGAGCAAGACGCCTCGAAAAGATAATCGAACACAAATATGGTCGACATATACCGCACAACGCCATCCACCAGGTTCTTCTTGATAATGGCTTGGCAATTGAGAACAAAAAAAAGAAGAAACGCAGGAAGCCCTGGATAAGATATGAACGAAAGCATAGCCTCACTGCAGTTCATCTTGATTGGCACACGAGCCGGATCAATGGCAAAGAGGTCTGTGTAGTTCTCGACGATAGTTCGCGGTTTATTCTAGCTGGTGGAGAATTTCCAGCAGCAACTGGAGAAGCTAGCATCGACCTGGTTAAAAAGGCGCTTGATGACTACGGCGATATCCGGAGGATCAAAGAGGTCATCACAGATCATGGCACACAATTCTTTGCAAACAATACTGATAAAAATGGAGAATCAGAGTGTGCTTTCGATGCATTCTTGGCCAAAAATGAAATCAAACATATTCTGGCCAGAGTCAAGCATCCTCAGACCAATGGAAAAATCGAAAAATGGTATCATACCTACGAGAAAAGCAGAATATTGTTCGATGATTTTTGCAAATTCGTGAATTGGTATAACTCTATACGCTACCATGAGAGCCTCGATGAAAAACACTATCTTCAGACGCCAGAAGATGCATTTTGGTCGAGATTACCAAATGGATGCAAGCTAAACTTATTCCTGTCCAGAATGGAACGTGATTTTAATGCAACGGAGAAAATTAAAGGGAAATCGCGGGGTATATAAATGCCAAACATTCGGGACTCTACAGCGTTTTCGACCATCCATTTGAGAATAGCACTCTTGCCTTGATAAATAGAGGCATCATTAATAGTAAAAGATTTTATTTTTGGGTTGTTAAAATTAATTGGATCTATCCAACACCAACCGCCAATTAAGATTAGTATTATAAATGCGCAAATGAAATAGGAAGATCTACCATTCATCATCAGTTCACCATGATTATATTAACTCACCTATTAACGAACATGATACAAACAGCCATAGCAACAGAGCCCATGTGATTATCCAATAGGGTCCATAAATATCAGGTTTGGTTAGCATAGAGTAAATTTCAGAAAGACCATAAAATGAGCTGGTTCTTCTCAATTCATTTTGGCGAGCATTAATACCACTCCCAAGATATTGATCGGAGTCTTTGCATGCACATGCAAAAGTCCATAAGGCTGCATAGGCAGATATTATTGCAA
>JAJRAX010000172.1 GCA_028679775.1 Methanothrix sp.
GCATGAAGGGCAAAGAGGCAATAGCCGCCATCGACTCCGACCTGGTGGTTGAGGTCACGCCCACCAATATCGTTCACGGCCAACCTGGCCTCGGACACATGGAGGCGGCTCTCTCCACAGGAAAGCATGTGGTGACATCCAACAAAGGCCCTCTGGTCGTAGCCTACAGCAACCTCAAGAAGATGGCCGAGGACAACGGCGTGATGCTCAAGTTCGAGGCAACCGTCGGCGGAACCATGCCCTTGATCAGCCTGGTCGAGCGGACCCTCGTGGGCAACACAATCTTCGGCATTCGCGGCATATTCAACGGCACCTGCAACTACATCCTCACCCGCATGACCGAGGAGGGAATTCCATACACCCATGCCTTGAGCGAGGCCCAGGATATGGGCATAGCCGAGGCCGATCCAAGCTACGATGTGGAGGGAGTCGATACAGCTGGAAAGGTGGTCATCCTGGCCAACTCGCTATTCGACATGAACGTCAAGTACAGCGACGTAGATGTAACCGGCATCACCGGCATCACTCCAGAGGCTCTGGCTTTGGCCAAGAAGCGGGGCTACGCAATCAAGCTGATTGGCGACGTGCCTGCGCTCACAGTGCGGCCCACTCTCGTTCCCCTGGCTAGCCCCATAGCTGTGTCCGGAACCCTGAACTCGGCTGCCATCTATACCGATCTTTCGGGAACCATTACCGTTACAGGTCTTGGAGCCGGATCGATCGAGACAGCTTCTGCCATCCTGACAGACATCGTCAGCATCTACAGAACGAAGCGCATTGATGCCATATTCTGAAGCATGATGCAGAACGCATGAAACATAACCCATGACCAGCTTTCTCGCCTTCGCAAATCTCTGCCAGAAGGTAGAGGCAACATCCGGATCCCTGGAGAAGATCGAGCTAGTCGCGGCATTCCTGAAGGATCTGGATGAGGCCGAGCTTCCCGTGGCCTGCAGCTACGTCATGGGAAGCCTCTTTCCGCCAAGCCTCGACCTGGACTTAGGGGTTGGGCCATCCATCCTCTACGAGGCAATAGCCAAAGCCTGCGGCTGCCAGGCGGCGCAGGTCTCGGATATGCTCCGGGCCACAGGGGACCCAGGCATGGTGGCCTCAGCAATGGTTGAGCGGAGAAGGCCCATAGGCTTTGCCGCGTTTCTCGGCGAAAAGGAAGCCGTGTCCCTCTCCCTCAAGGACGTCCACGATCGTTTTCTCTCGATAGCTCGTGCCTCAGGCAAGCGAAGCCAGGATACCAAGGTTAAGAACCTTCAGTTCCTCTTCAGCCAGGCCGGCCCTCTGGAGGCCAGATACATCGCCCGATTGGCCATCGAGGACATGAGAATCGGGGTCGGCGAAGGAGGCGTGCGAGATGCTGTCGCCCTGGCATTCTCCGGATCCGGAGCGAACGCGGAAAGCGTTGAAAGGGCCTACAACCTCACCAATGACATGGGGCTGGTGGCGGTGGCTGCCAGAAGAGGAACGCTGGGAGAACTGTCCATCATGGTCAACCGTCCAATCAAGGTGATGCTGGCTCAGCTAGGGGAGAGCATTCCTGCAGCAATAGGCGAGATCGGCACTGCTGCGGTCGAATGGAAGTATGACGGTGCTCGTGTCCAGATTCACAAAGATGGCGATGCGATCCGCATCTTCTCCCGCCGGCTTGAGAATGTAACTGCCTCTTTGCCGGAGATAGTCAAAGCTGCCCGCCAGATCTCTGCAAAAAGCGCCATACTGGATGGCGAAGCTGTGGCCATTGGCAAGGATGGCCGGCCCATGGCCTTTCAGGAGATATTGAAGCGATTTCGGAGGAAGTACAATGTGCAAACTCTGGCGGCAAAAATTCCCCTCCGCCTTTTCCTCTTCGATCTGATCTATCTCGACGGAAAGAGCCTGGTCGATCTGCCCCTAACAGAGAGAAGAGCCCTCCTGGAGCGGATTGCAATTGCCAGTCCCGATCTTCTCGCAGATCAGGTGATGTCCGGCAGCGTCGAGGATGCAGAAGGGATCTACCGCAGGGCATTGGACGCTGGGCATGAGGGGCTGATCCTCAAGAATCCATCTTCGGTCTATGCTCCTGGTAAGAGGGGCAAGAACTGGCTGAAGATCAAGCCTGTCATGGAGACTTTGGACCTGGTTGTGATTGGCGCAAAATGGGGCGAGGGCAGGAGAGCGAGCCTTTTGGGCTCCTATCGGCTGGCGTGCCGAGACCAGACAACGGAGAGGCTCCTCGATCTTGGCTGGGTGGCTACAGGGCTTACTGATGAAGCTCTAGCGGAGCTCACTGAGATGTTTTCGGAGCTGATAATTGTCGAGAAGGGCATGGAGCTTGAGATCAAGCCCGCAGTGATCTTCGAGGTGGCCTATGAGGAAATTCAGCACAGCCCCAACTACTCCTCCGGGTATGCCCTGCGTTTTCCGAGGATGGTGGCAGTGAGGGATGACAAGTCATTGGATGATGCCGACACCTTAGAGCGCGTCGTCTCCCTCTACAAAGGGCAGCGGGGCAGAGGCAATTCTGCCTAAATTTGGACAATTAACCATTTGGAGGCTATTGTTATGATAACCAAGATGCTAAGCGAGCTGAGTGATGAGGATCTGCAAGCCCTCCTCTCCCGAGATGTGGGCATTTCTGATGTGCTTAATGCAGTCAATGAGATCGTGATGGAGGTTGGAGAGAAGGGGGATGAGGCCCTCTTCAAGTACACTGAGAAGTTCGAGGGAGCACGGCTGGATGAGCTGCGAGTAAGCGAGGATGAGATAGACGCGGCTTACGATCTGGTGGAAGAGAGGCTCAAGGAGTCTCTCGCGGATGCGGCAGACAACATCTTCCAGTTCCACAGTCAGCAGAAGGATCGAGAGATGTGGCTCACCGAGGTTGCTCCCGGTGTCACCGTGGGCCAGAAGGTGGTCCCCCTGGACTCGGTGGGGGCCTATGTTCCTGGAGGACGGGCCTCCTATCCAAGCTCGGCCTTGATGAGTGTGATACCAGCCAAGGTTGCAGGCGTCTCCCGGATAATAGTATGTACGCCTCCCAAAGCGGATGGCTCTGTGACACCTCTGACGCTGGTAGCCGCCGACATGGCAGGGGCCGACGAGATCTACAAGGTGGGTGGAGCCCAGGCCATTGCCGCAATGGGTCTTGGCACAGAGAGCATAGAGCGAGTGCAAAAGATCGTGGGTCCGGGAAATGTCTACGTCACGGCTGCCAAGATGCTTTTGCGGGGTAGCACTGAGATCGATTTCCCTGCGGGCCCAAGCGAGGTTCTAATCATTGCCGACCGGACGGCGGACCCCGGAGTAATTGCTGCCGACATGATCGCCCAGGGAGAGCACGATCCAAAGTCAATATCGGTGCTGGTCGCAACTGACGACCTCCTGGCCAGCGCTGTTGTCGAGGAGTTGGCCATCCAGTCGGATGCAGCTTACAGAAGCGATATTGTCAAGCAGAGCCTGGATCACAGCGCAGTTCTCCTGGCCAACGACATAGATGAGGCTCTCGACTTTTCCAATGCTTTTGCTCCTGAGCATCTGGAGATCATGACTGCAGATCCATTGGGGGCCTTCCGGTCCATAAGAAACGCGGGAAGCGTCTTCTTAGGAAAGTACACGCCGGTAGCCGCAGGCGACTATGCCAGCGGCACCAATCACGTCCTTCCGACATCCGGATACGCCAGGGTCTTCTCAGGATTGAATGTAGACCACTTCACAAAGAAGATCTCTGTTCAAATGATAACAGATGACGGGCTCCTGGGGCTGGAGGACACCATTACTACTCTCGCTGAAGCGGAAGGGCTGAAGGCGCACGCTGAATCGGTAAGACGGAGGCTGGAGCCTAAGGAGTGACGAATTGTTGAAAATGCAGGTTTTGTTCAGTGCATTGTCGAACCCAGTAACCGACGAGCCAGCCATCACTCTTACGAAAAAATGAGCCAAAATCATCCCAGAGATGGTGCAAATCGATAATCAAATGCATTGAGGAACAGCTTGGATTAAGTATATTCCCTATGCAAGGAAGTTAAGGTTCCTAAGTAGAAATGGACAGCAAAAACCTGAAATAACATTCGGCCTGCCATGACCGGCAAGAAGGAGATGCCGACCATGAGCAGAAGCACTGAAGATATGCCGAAAGACGGAAGACAGGCCGTAGGAATCGATGATATATCCGTTTATGTGCCAGGGCTCGTTCTGCCTCTGACTGGTGAGTTCTCCCAGAAACGAGGCATTGACCCAGGCAAACTGGTTAAAGGGATCGGCATCGAACAGATGGCCGTCCCAGATGCTCATGAGGATGCAGCCACCATGGCTGCTATGTCCCTTCTCGATCTGATGAAGCGTTCTCACATCCGACCGGAGGAGATCGGCAAGATCTATGTTGGAACGGAGTCATCTACAGACGAGGCCAAGGCCATGGGGACCTATGTCATTGGGATGCTGGAGAAGGTCTACGGAAGGGGCTCATTTCAGGAGTGTAGCACCGTCGAGTTCAAGGCTGCCTGCATCGGCACTACCTTCGCCCTGGAGAACCTTAGCTACTGGCTGGCCGGAGAGGATGAGGGAAAGATCGGCGTAGTCATCGCCTCGGATGTGGCCAAGTATCCGCTTGCCTCTCCCGGAGAGTACACTCAGGGGGCGGGAAGCGTTGCCCTGCTCCTCAAGAAAAACCCCAGGATTCTGGCTCTGGAGCAGATCTATGGCTCCTTTACCAGAGACGAGAACGACTTTTTCCGGCCCATGGGCTGCAAGACAGCAGTTGTCAACGGAAAGCACAGCAATCAGTGTTACCTTGATGCAGTGATAGGGGCCTTTGATTCATTTGCACAGAGGGCTGCCAGAAAGGGAGCCATAGTTCCTGGTGAGGGCCAGTGCGTCACGGATTTCATAGATCATCAACTATTTCACATTCCCTATCCCAGGATGGTTGAATACGCTTCTGCGGCAGTCTTCCGTCACGACTGGATGAAAGGCAGCCAAAAGAAGGAGATCGAGGGAGAGATAGGACCTGAGCCGAAGGCCCAGGATTTCAGAGATCCGGCAGAGTATCAGGCCAAAGAGGCTGCCTACTCCAGGAGCTTTGCGAGATCATCGCAGTTCTTGCAGGTCTATTCCGCCAAGGTCAGAGATACGGCGACCCTCTCTCGCAAGATCGGAAACATCTACACCGGATCGATTTACCTGGGACTGGCCAGTCTGCTGGAGTTGGAAAGGCTGCTGGCCGGGCAGAGGCTAGGCTTTGCAGCATATGGCAGCGGCTGCTCGGCACTCTTCTTCTCCGCCATCGTCCAGCCAGATATCGGATCATTGCCCAGACGAGGCCTGATCGAGAGGCTTGAGGAGAGAAGACAGATAACTCTCTCGGATTACGAGAAGCTTCATGAGGGGATGATGGAAGAGAGCCTTGTGACGCCTGAGATGGAGTTCGCCCTCTCCAAGATAGATCATCAAGGTTATCGGCATTATGAATTTGTAGACTAATATTTTTTTAGTTTTCAAGCTATTCGATAGAATGGGCCTTGAGAGAACAAGTTATGGGACATACGAGTTCTTTGATCGGATTTGAAGGTAGCTGGCGCGACTGGGAACTCCTGGAGTTTCTGCCTGACAGTCTTTGCGTGACGGACTTCTCTCCGCCCGTCTTTGCCAAGATAGTCAGGTGCAGGATTTCTGGTCCAACAAAAGGTTTTTCTACTTCGAAGACATTTTAATAGACTTAATATAAAAAGGGGGCGAAAGGATTGAGATGGCAAATTGTTCTGATCAGCTTGCTTATTCTATGGGCATCTACTGCAGAGGGAGACGTTGGCGGGCGTGAGACCAGCCTAGATGTTTTGGGAGGTCAGGCTAACAACACCACCATCATTGCGCCTGATGGGAGTGCGATTGGGGTAGACATCGTGGGCAGCACAACGAGCAACCTCCAGATCGTCTGTCCAACTGAACTGGGGGACATTGAAGTTGGAAATAACAACAGGGAATGCGGTCCCTGTGGCGAGGAAAAGACCTATGAGACTCCCTGGGATGACTTTAAGAGGCCACTGTGCTATCCCTGGAGTTCATATATTCCTACCAGGTACAACCGGCAGTTCATCAGAGAGGACAATGGATATTTGAGCACCGTACCTGGAACAGTCACCCTGGGCAAGGGGAAGACATACTCTTAGTCCAACTCCAATATCAAGCATCTTTTGATTATTTTTTCTTAAGAAATCTTTGAAAATAATAGTTCGTCGCTCCGAAAGATTTTTCTACTTTTAGTATATATAAAAACTAAGTTAAAATGTTTAGCTCAAGGATCGGAGATGCTTGATTTGAATATGCTTGAATTGATGATTGAATCTACTGGAGGGAAACGATGTTGAGGCTATCTATTATGCTGACTATTGCTCTGATGCTGTCGGCTTGCAGTGCCTATGCATTTGGTGAGCCCGGGTCTGTAGTTGTGGACATTGTGGGAAGCACGACCGATAATACTCTGATCACAGCATCCAGCCCGGAAAAGGTGGAGCTGGAGATCATTGGAAGCCAGGCGAATAATACTCTCATCTCGCCGCCTGTGATGAATACAGTAGTCTGCCCTAGGAATATCTGCCCGGACGTGAATTGCTACACAGAACAGAATTGTGAAGAACAGGAGGAGACCCATCCCTGGGATAATATGCATCTGGGTGTAGATGCCTGGTATGGCACGTACTGGTACACGGATATCAATCTGCCGCAGTGGCCGCAGTTTTGAGTATCCGACGAATGCCCTTCAAATCAGAGGGGATGAAACGGCTCAGGGAGAGGGGAAACGCAAGGGTGGCAGAAAAGCCCCGGAGCCGTTTACTATTTTTTGTTCTTACATAATATTAATAATAACAATGTAATCGTAGTACTATTTAACTCTTTCGATATTCAAATCTAGTAATTTAAAGCACTTAAATATACCTGAAGAGCCCTCAAAAAACCATGCTTAAATCCAGCAAGACCTTCTCCCCTGGCAAGAGCGAGCTATTCTGGTGTGAAAGCTGCTGCCTTCCACTCATATCGGATAAATGCTCCACATGCGGCAGTGTTGGTCATAAGGTGGATCTCGCCCCGCCTGGCGACGTCCGCTTCTGCTCAGGGAAGGCAAGAGAGCTTCTCTCTTTCCTCTTTGCTGAGAACTATGGGTGCGCAGATTTCCTGAAAGGCAAAATCATTCTGCTCAATAAGATCGCGGGACTCGACCGTCGCGATCAGGTAATTTTAGATGGCCACCACATAGCGACACTATGGTTTGATGTTGTTGGAGAAAGCCACAAGCTGGACCTGGAGCCATCTGGCGCTGCCCTTCTTGCCAGCAGGGCAAAATCGGGGCTGGTCGTCTGCGACGATGCCATATTGAAAGGCCATATCAAAGGCAAGTGGCTGGCGAAAGACAGGATCATCAGCAGGCCTGCAACCCTCCAAGAAGGCGATAACGTCGTTCTCAAGATCGGCAAATTCGCAGGAGTTGGTGTTGTTCGCAAGCGGGCAGACGGATCTCAATCCATTCGCATCAAGGACGTGACCAAGGACGATTTTCCTGATATGGTCAGGCATCCGTCTGTTCAGGATGTCGTCGTAGCCAATGCCGAGCAGATCAAGGCTCTCGAGAGGACGGCCTTGACCGAGATCAGGGGATATCTGTCAAAGAATCGGCTGCCTGTTAATGTCTCCTTCAGCGGAGGAAAGGACAGCCTGGCCTGTCTCTGCCTGGCAGAAAAGGCGATGGCCCGTCCGGAGGTTATCTTCATCAACACCGGCCTGGAGTTTCCTGAGACTGTGGAATATGTCAGGGATCTTAGCCACACCCACAAGCTTCGCCTGCGGGAGATATCGGCAGAGAGTGGCTTTTTCGATCAGGTGAAAATCTTCGGTCCGCCTGCTAAGGATTTTCGTTGGTGCTGCAAGACCAATAAGCTTGGGCCGATGACCACTTTTCTCAAAGAGCATTATCCGAGGGGATGCGTGACCATTGATGGGCGGCGCATCTACGAGTCATTCAACCGCGCCCTCATCAGGTTCGTGGAGAGAAATCCCTATGTTCCAAGCCAAACCACTCTCGCGCCAATCAGAGACTGGCGAGCGCTGGAGGTGATGCTCTACATTCGCTGGAATAAGATCGAGCCCAATCCCCTTTACGAGCAGGACTTCGAGCGCATTGGCTGCTGGCTGTGTCCGGCTGCGCTTCAGTCCGAGTTTGCCGGGATAAAGGTCACCCACCCTCAGCTTTACGATCGCTGGACGACGTTTCTCAGAGAGTGGGCGGAGGAGAGCCGGCTTGACAGGAGATACGTCGATTGGGGTTTTTGGCGCTGGAAAAGGCATCCTCCAAAGATCATAGAGCTGGCTTCTGAGCACGGGATCAACCTTGCAACGCCCGCTGCCGGCAAAGATGATGTGGCCCTTCAGGCTGTGCGTGGCAGGTCGCCCTGCGGCCTGCAGTACTCTATAGAAGCGAAGCTATCCGTACCTCAGAATCATCCCTTCTCTTCGGTTGCAGGAGCCATCAATCTCCTGGGCGAGGTGAAATATGCAGAGGATCTGGGCGCGGCGGTGGTTACGACAGAAAAGGGACGGGTGACTGTCTTTGCCAACGGGCATATCATGATCATAGCAGGAAAAGAGGAAGCTGAGGCTCTGCTGCGTGATGCTTCTTCGGTTATCCTGCGGGTGCAGATGTGCACGAGATGCAAGATATGCGAAAAGAATTGCCCGCGAGGGGCCATATCGATTGCGGATACCATCGTTATTGACGAGGCAAAATGCAATCGCTGCGGAAAATGTGCCGATGGCTGCATCGCCGCCGACCGGGCAGCCAGGATCATTTCCAGGTTGGCATGGATTCGCGAATAGTCAAGGAGAATTGGCCCTTGAATGGACTGGCTGCACCGTTCTGGGGCCGAGCAGCCATTACATTTAAATAGACGGCTAATGTGAGGTTATCACACTGAGGAATCAGAATGGTAACCGGAACAGTAAAATTCTTTAACAGAACCAAGAGATTTGGATTCATTGCAGGCGACGACGGAAAGGATTATTTTGTTCACGCAACTGGCCTCTTGCCCGATGTCACAATCACCGAGGGCGACAAGGTCAGCTTCGATGTAGTTGAGGGCGAGAAAGGCCCCAAGGCTGACAAGGTATCTAAACAGTAAATTCCATTAATTTATCACATACAATTCATCATCTGTATTTGAGATTAACAGGCCGGGATGCTTGCCGGCCTGGTTTGACATTTTTCAGGCTTCTTTATGTCTTCGTCTTACGTTGATATCGATTCTCAATCCCAAATCAAGGACGTGGCCCTGCAATTGTCCCTGGGCGAGAGAGATGTTTCTGCAGTTGTTCAACTGCTCGACAGCGGCGCTACTGTGCCTTTCATCGCGAGATACCGAAAAGAGGCCACAGGAAATCTGGATGAGGTGGCGATTGCCAGGATTCGCGATCTCATCATACGCCTCCGGCAGATGGATGAGAGAAGACAGGCCATAATCTCATCTTTGAAGAAGCGGGGTCTTCTCACAGAAGACATTCTAACGAAGCTTCTGGCTGCCGAGAGCCTTGCCCAGCTTGAAGACATCTATCTTCCGTTTCGACCCAAGAGAAAGACCAGGGCCAGCGCTGCAAGAGAACGCGGGCTCGAGCCTCTGGCCAGGATGATATTCGCTCAGCCTAAAGCTGGCCTGGACCCGGAAGAGGTGGCAAGAGCCTTTGTGGACCCATCCAAGGGCCTCGACTCACCTCTGGAGGCACTGGCAGGGGCGAGGGACATCATGGCCGAGTGGATGAGCGAGGACGCAGAGGTCCGGGCAAAGATGAGGATCATCTACCAGACTCATGGTGTCCTCAGGTCCCAGTCGGCCAAAGGGTCACATGCAGACGAATCCGGGAAGTATCGGGATTATCTGGACTTGTCTCTATCCATCTCTCAAGTGAGCCCGCACAGGCTTTTGGCAATGCTTCGTGGGGCGCGGGATGGTGCCCTGAGCCTGCACCTGGCTCCTGCAGATGAAGACAGCCTGGCGGCGTTGGAGGAGCAATTCATCAAAGGGGACGGCTCGGCATCCGAGCAGGTTATGCTGGCAGCAGAGGACAGCTACCGCCGCCTCCTGGCTCCATCTATGGAGAATGAGACAATGACTGCCGCGCGAGCCCGGGCAGAGGAGAAAGCCATTGAGGTCTTTGCCGAGAACCTGCGTTCAGTTCTCCTGGAGCCTCCTATGGGGAGCAAGCGAGTCCTGGCTGTAGACCCTGGCTTTCGCACCGGCTGCAAGCTGGCAGTGCTGGATAGCCTTGGAAGGCTGCAGGAGAGTGGCCTGATCTATCCTTATGATACGCTGAGAAGAAGGGAAGAGGCTTCATCATTGGTCGAGGAGATCTGCAAGAGATGGGCAATCGAGGTGATCGCTGTGGGCAACGGGACAGCTGGGAGAGAGACCGAGGCCTTCTTGAAAAGCCTCAGTCTATCAGTGCCCGTTGTAATGGTCAACGAGTCGGGTGCCTCGGTCTATTCTACATCTGAAGTCGCGAGACAGGAGTTCCCAGAGCAAGACGCGACAGTGCGCGGGGCTGTCTCCATTGGACGGCGGCTCATGGATCCTCTGGCGGAGCTGGTCAAGATCGAGCCCAAAGCCATCGGCATAGGACAGTATCAGCATGATGTGGACCAGTCGGCATTGAGGCGGGCTCTCGACGATGTAGTCATATCCTGCGTGAATCTGGTCGGAGTCGATCTCAATGCCGCCAGCCGGGAGCTATTGACCTATGTCTCAGGTCTAGGTCCAAAGCTGGCTGAGGCCGTTGTCCGCTACAGAAATGAACACGGACGGTTCTCCGCCCGTCAGGATCTTCTCAAAGTGCCTCGCCTGGGGCCCAAGGCCTTCGAGCAAGCAGCGGGATTTCTGCGGATAAGCGACAGCGATCACCCCCTGGACGGAACAGCCGTTCACCCGGAGAGCTACTCAATTGTAGAGCGAATGGCAGAGGATCTGGGAGTAAGCGTCAGAGAGCTGATGAGAAATGAGGGGCTCGTAGGAAGATTGGACCCGAAGAGGTATTTGAGCGAGAAGGCTGGAGAGGCCACGGTCAAAGACATCATGGCGGAGCTGTCAAGGCCAGGCAGAGATCCGCGCCGGGAGTTCGAGGCGTTCAGCTTCGCTTCCGGAGTCGAGAAGATGGAGGACCTTGTGCCCGGCATGAAGCTTCCAGGCATCGTGACCAATGTCACCGCCTTCGGGGCCTTCGTAGACATAGGAGTTCATCAAGATGGCCTCGTGCACATCAGCCAGCTGCGAGACTGTTTTGTGAAAAATCCGACTGATGTGGTCAAGGCCAGGCAGAGGGTGACCGTAAGGGTGCTGGATGTTGATCTGCAGAGGAAGAGGATATCGCTATCGATGAAAAAGTCGGATTGATCGAAATCCTTAAATATCGGCGAACGCTTACAATAGAGTCGGCAAAAGTCGAAAGTATATCTATTCTTCCTCCTACATCTGGACTTTTGCCTCCCTCCTATTCTTCTGAAAAGGCGTTTCGCTCTGGTTACTATGGTCATCCATTATCGTACATCCGAGATCGAGTGCTCGCTGAGGCAACTTCGTTATGAAGGATGATAGGCTTTACTTGTATGAGCTAGGGCTGCTCTCGTTAGCCTCATGTTCTCTTTATCCTCTCCACCCCGTCTTCCCGCGCCAGGTACAGCTCGTCCAGGTTATCGAATATGCCGTGCTCTAAAACACCGGGAATCCTGCACAACAGGGCCATCAGTTCCTCTGGGTCCTCTATTGTGCCGAAGTTCGCATCCACCACAAAATTGCCGTTGTCCGTGATCACCGGTCCATCTTTCATCTTACCCAGCCGCAGCACCGGCTCTCCGCCAAGATTTCGCAGCTTTCGCTCGACCAGCCGAAGAGCAAAGGGGAGGACCTCCACCGGCACCGGCCAAGTGAGCTTTTCCACATGCTTGCTCTCATCAGCTACTATCACGAATCGTCGTGCCGAGCAGGCGACAACCTTCTCCCGCGTGTGTGCCGCTCCACCGCCCTTGATTACAAAAAGGTTGGCGTCCACCTGATCAGCTCCGTCGATGGCCAGATCCAATATTGGGTGCACATTGAGCGTTGTCAGGCTCACTCCAGAGGCGATGGCCAGGCTCTCGGCCTGAAATGAGGTGGGAACACCGAGAAATTCCAGTTCCTCTCCGTTGATCCTCTCGCCCAGCCGCTTGATGGTCCAGGCCACAGTGGAGCCGGTGCCGAGGCCCACAACCATGCCATTCTTCACCAGATCGGCAGCCGCTTCACCCGCGAGCCTTTTAGCATTTGCATTAGCAGATGCGTCTTTCATGATCTCCTCAAAAATTTTTAACATTCCGGCTAGGGCAAGATCTCGCTCTTCACAGTCGTAAACACAGGCCCTCTCAGGTCCATCTTGTGCTTGTAACTGGTGATGTATCTCTCTAAAGCCGGATGAATCTTGATGTTGATGTCTCCTGGGCTTCTCACTATGCGAGCCCGGGTCTCAGACTCCTTTCCGGCCATGGTCGCGGCCTCTATCTCAGACGCAGCCAGAGCGGCAAAGGCATCGATGTACTTGATACCAGTGGTCACACCCTCGTTGAAGGCCTCCTCCCATCGGGATGTACGGGGGATTCCCATGATGTTCTGCTTATGCACCACAATCTCGTTATTGGCAGCCGGGCCGCAGAGCTTTGTGTTCTCCTCAGGCTCGACCACTGATACCCGGACATTCCGTCCAAACAGCTCCCCCTCCCAGGCGACAAACTGACAGGGCGAGGGCGTATCCCCATGCTCGGCACAGACGGCGACCACGGCATCTGCGATGGCCTGGCCTGCGGGGGTATCCGGAGCCTTTTCGACTGTGATCATCTGAGCCATCTCCCGGGCCGTCAGAACCCAATTGGTCTGGAACTGTGGGTAGGAGAGGGCCCGCATATCCTGGGAGTTATGCAGAATCATGGCGATCCTCTCGACACCAAGCCCCAGGTTCATGACGGGATATGGAATGTCATACTGAGAAAGTGCGGTAGGCGAATAGATGCCAAATGTTGCCACCTCTACCCAGCCGCTCTTGTACTTGGTGTCCGATCCGGCGAGACCTGGGTGATAGGCGTAAACCTCGATCTGCGTTCCGGGCGTATAGTACTTGCTCCTCTTGTCGTCTGGCCGAAACTGAAACTTCTCAAATCCGAACTGACTGAGCAGCGCATCTGCCACGGCCTTTCCGTCCTCGATGCTCACATCCTCATCCATGATCACGCAGCTAGCCGAGTAGTAGCTCATCAGCCTCGCCGCATCCTCAGCCTGCTCCCGTCGGAAGCATCTGTCAACTGAGAAGAGCTTGACCGGAAGCTTTCTCCTGTAATGGAGATTGGATAACGACAGGAACCATCCAGATGTCATGTGGCTTCGAAGCGTCCTGCTGGTGGCCTCGGCCTTCAGTTCCCGAAACTCAGGAAAGACCTTCTCGAGGACTACCGAGATGAGTGCATCGTGAGCACCCAATGCCTTGGATATCTCAGAAACCAGATCGTCGCCTTCTACCTTGCCCTTTTTGTAGCCATGCAAGATCTGGCGGAGTGCTTCTACCTCATCGTCGGAAAGCTCGCGACCCAGAAGGGCGTTTACCTGAGAAATCCTCTCCTCGGACATGCCGATGTCAGGTCTTGGGAGCCCCGCCAGGTAAAAGCAGCGGTCCAGGACTGCCAGCGCCTCTGAGCCGAACTGGCGGTAGACGTCGGAGGCATCGACCATCACAGGATTCATGGCCTCGGAAAAGCCCAGACGGATGTAGGCCTCCCGAAGCTTCTGAATGGTATCAAATATGGGATGCACTGTCCCGAAAGAAAAGCTGTTTCTGGGATATCTCTCATTTAAGGATGGCTTGCCGAGATATTCCCTTCCCTGCTGCCAGGTTTTATCGAAATCCTCCTTGGCAGCCTCTTTAATCTGGCTGGGATCAAACTTCATGCACTTAATGCTCCTGGAATTAATTATGATCTATGATTTATTTACTATCTATATTTTCTGCTCTCGATTTTGGACTCTGTAAATTGGCCGAGCGACTGCTGAACCTCGGCCAGCTTCAGGGCATTGGTGAGATCTCCTCGGGTCCTCTCAAGCATGCTTCTGGCCAGGTCGCTCTTCCTACGCAGACCGCGGGTGATGGCATCGGGATAGTCGAAGAGCATGAGCAGGTAGTAGATCTCCTCAATGACTCCTAGGAAGTATTCTCCCTCATCCGCCCGTCCGGCACGAATGAGGTCTAAAATGTGGCGGCGCAGCTCACCTGTGACATCTCCGAGACCCGCCAGGTAATTCACCGGCTCCACACCAACCTCATCTGGTGTGAGAATCTGATGTCTTGTGGTGATGGAATAGACGTTTTTCGCCTCTGCGTACTCCTGTTCGGCTCCGTCCACGAATCCCGCATAACGTACATCCTGATGATCCTTGAGAACCTCTCGGATCTTATCGAGGCCGAGATCAGCCTCATCCATGAGCCTCTCGGCTGAGGACAGGTCGTTTCTGTGCACCGAACGAATGGCGGACGAACAGTGGCGAATCACCTCTCGAGAGCGACGGAAGGCCTCCTCTCGGGCGTGGTCCTTGGCATCAAAGCCATCCAGCATGCTCTTAGATAGACTATCAAATATGGACATAGCACTATTCGGATAATTATTGAATGTTCATCAATTTCTTCAGGCGATTCACAGACCTCTGCCCTTCCTCTAACGAACGAGACTCTGTGACTATTCGGCCGCTATAATCCTTAAAGGCCTCGGCAACCTTCTTCCAGGGAACGGTGCCGTTTCCGACAGGCAGGTGCTCGTCTCTCTCCCCATGGTTATCGTGCACATGGGTATGAATGATCCTGTCCTTGAACTCCAGGAAATCCTCAACATTTCCATTGGTATTTGCGTGGCCTACATCGAAGATGAATCCCACATTCTCCCGGTCCACGGTATCGATTATTCCCAGGACCTCCTCAGGCCTGCGGCCCAGAATTGCAGGCATGTTGACCATGTTCTCCACAGCGATTCGCATGTCGAGTTGAGTCGCATGATCGCATATCTGCTGGATGCCGAGAATGCTCTGAGACCAGGCGGCGTCAGGCATCTGCACTCCTAGAGGTGAGAAGTGGCCAGGATGAAGGACAGCCAGACGGGCGAAATCGCTGGACAGGTCCAGGCAGCTCTTCATCTGCTTCACAGTCTCTTCCCAGATGGGCTGGTTGACAGACGCCAGATTCAGGTCGGAGTAGGGAAGATGAATGGTGATGACAAGCCCTGTGGTCTCGACGATCTCTTTAGCCTCGGGGAGGTTCTCTTTTGTCAGCTTCTGCTTTCCCTCGTTTACTATCTCCCAGCCGCTGTAACCCAGATCCTTCAGTTGATAGGCCCAGTCAAAGGGCCTGTCCACCAGCTTGCTCGATGAAAAGCTAAACATTCAGATCTATCTCCTGGACAGGCACGCCGTTCTCTGTGTGCGGTGCCAGCCAGTCAATAACCCTCTCGCCTCCCGTGATCCGCACGTGCAGCGACCCAAGGGGCTCCTCTTCAGGCGGAAAGCTCACAAGTCCCATCAACGCTGCTTGCTTGTTCAGCCGGAATTCAATGGTGTCTCCTGCGAGCCCTGCAAGCATTACCGATCGGGCGGTGTCCAGGATCTGCTGCTTTCTCAAAAGCTCATGCATTGTCTTGAGTGAATCGAGACCGTCGTAGGCCTCAATTTTGTCGGCACGAATGTCCATGATCAGGCCTGGAAATATATTCTCAATGGCGGAGACAACCTTATCCACGCGCTCAGTTGGCCGAACGGATGAGCAAATTACAACCTCGATCGTTCTCATCGCTCCTAGATGTGGCTGGTTTTGAATCTGAGGATTGCTGCAATCCCGCCAAAGGCCTTGTAGAGCTGAGTGCCCTCTTCGAACTCTGTGGAGATGATCTTGACCTCTGCACCGCTCTGATCCGCCAGCTTGGATAGAACTGAGACTATATCCTCTTCCTCGACGATCGAGAGAGCACTGCCGCATTTCGGGCAGTTGCCCAGGGGAGCGGAGGCGCCGGTGCGGACCTGACTCTCAGAGAAGTCACATCCTCGGTTGATGCATGCGATCTTAGCCCACGTCTTTCTCAGGTCTTCTGACAGGAGAAGAACCTCCACAGCACCAAGCTCCAGGTTATGGCGAACCTCCTTCTCACCGTAAGCCGCGAGGCCTTTGTCTGAGACTAGCTCCTTCATGAAGCGGCGCATGACCACCTTATCCTGAGTCAGCTCCAGGTCTATGAGCCGTTCTTGAGCAGCGTCTACCAGCTCATAGAGCCCGGACTCGTCTGTGTAGGAGACATCAAGGGCATCCAGCACCTTTCTCTGCAGCTCGTGATGCAAAAAGCCTCCTTCCATGAACTCCTCCTTTGTTGGGGAGGGTCCGCCGATCAGTATGCCCTGAAGATCCTTCGGATCAATGGGCAGGAATTCTTCGGTAGCAGATTCGCCTACCCTCTTGTAAAAGT
The DNA here is from genome assembly GCA_028679775.1 of Methanothrix sp. Taxonomy (GTDB): domain Archaea; phylum Halobacteriota; class Methanosarcinia; order Methanotrichales; family Methanotrichaceae; genus Methanothrix. Next base: position 16,538 of record JAJRAX010000172.1, read on the forward strand.
CATGGATAGCGATCAACCGAAGCTGCTGGAAACGGTGACTGGACTGGCCGCCTTTTCTCTGTTTGCCTGGCACCGTGGACGTGAGGTGCTTCAGGGGCTCGATATATTTTCCTTTCAGGATGCCTATGGCTGCTTCGCGTCGGTCTATTACTATGAGGCCGAAGGTCTTTTTGTCTGCCAGCATCTCCTCCAGAGGGGCGAGGAGAAATGAAGAATCGCAATGATATCGATATGTGACTATCGGATCGGGCGGCTCCATTGCCACGCTGTACATCTCGGTTTTATTAGCTCCAGCATCGACGGCACCTATGAACAGGACCACGCCGTTAGCAGGTGGCTTGGGGATGAGCTTTAGCCGGGACATGGCCGACTCAAGGGAGCCCTGCACTGAAAGTCTGGTGACACGAGACTTTATGTTCGCTGCCTGTCCGTACTCCTCACGCAGTTGGCTCATCACATCCGAGATCTGCTTATCAGGAGGAATGTAGAGGGATATTAGCTCCGTCCCCCGGCCGGTCTTTCCTCTCAGGCCATCGAGAAGGCGCTTAAATTCGTATTTTTCCTGTGCAGTAAACTCCATCAGCAATCTCCAAAAAACACTTACGGCCAAGATATAAAAGGCTTCTTCAAGATGGATATTCAAGAGGGGACATAAAAATTTGAAAAATAGATGTGTTCAAAAACTATATAAAGATATAAGTTATCTTATAATCTATGGATCAACTGGTAGTTCTTCAGGAAATTCATGAATCTATTTCAAAGGGGGGTGATGGTCTAAAAAAAATCGATAACAAGGCCATCGAGGGGAACTGTCCCACTCTTGTAGGCAAACTGCTGGAGAGCAGTCGAAAGGGCAGGATCGATGAAGGTATCTGCCGGGAACTTTCGGAGAAGCTCCAGGATGTTTATGAGGTGAAAAGGCTTGGCGATATATGCCGAAGGGCGGGGCAGCCCGCAATAGCTGTAGATACCTATAAAAGGGCTCTATCACTCTGCGATGATCCTGTCTTGCGGCCTGTACTGCAAAATAACCTGGGCCAGGCTCATGTCAACCAAGGCGATCTTGCCCGGGCAGAGTTTTACTACCAGCAGGCGGCTGAGATCTTTAAAAAGGCGGGGGATAGGACTGGTCTCGCTCATGTGTTGGGAAACCTGGCCTCAGCTTACCGGCAGAGCGGGGAGTGGAACAAAGCCATAGAAAACTGTTACCAGAGCCTGAAGACCTTTGAAGAGGCCGGCGACGATTTAGGCATTGCTCAGATGACGGGCAGCATTGGCAGGATCTATGCAGATATGGGTGAGAAGGAGCTGGCCACCCGGTATTTTGAGAAGAGCCTCTCCGACTTTCAGAAGCTAGGAGACAAGAGAAGTGCCGCCTGGGTGCTTGACCGTCTGGGAAGAATTGCCAGGGAGAGATTGGACTGGGACCTCGCCCTAAGCTACTTTCAGTCCAGCGTCTCCATATTTGAAGAGATGGGTGAGAGCTCTAGCCTGGCAATGGCCCGGTCAAACCTGGGACGCACCTTCTTGCAGATGAATGAGCCATTTGCAGCTCGCGAGCCTCTGGAGAGGGCAGTTCTTCAGGTCTCCCGTCAGGCCAGACCTGGCTATCAGAATGCGCTATACTGCCTGGCCAAAACGTATAGCTCTCTGGCCGAAGACAGTTTGCTGCAGGCCGAGACTCGCGAGGAGAACGGGAGCGCCTCAGGAGAGCAGCAGAGGCGAGAGGCCTCTCGGCTCTTCTCTCTTGCCGCGGATCGTTATCAAGATCTGGCTGGCACCATTGACGACGGCAAAAATGAGATCCAGGTGGAAGCTGCCCTGGCCAAAAGCAGGGCCTATCTCTCTCAGATCTCAGATCAAACCTCAGACGATGGAGCGCTTGTGCTAGTGGACAAAGCTATCGCCTCCCTGAACAATGCCGCAGCTAATGCGACGGATGACAAGAAAACCATGATCCTCAACCTGCAGAGGATCATCTCAGGGATGAAGGAGGTTTACAGCCTTGGGTCTCTCTCGATGGATGAAAAGCAATGCAGCCGTGCCCTCACCAACTCCAGCGAGTATCTTCTGGGTGCAGCCAGTGGTCTGGAA
>JAJRAX010000011.1 GCA_028679775.1 Methanothrix sp.
CCGCGCCTACTACGTTGTTGCCCAATCCAAGTTCGACTTTGCGGGGTACATGGTACAGGCAACTGACTTGCATTCCCGACCAAACGAGTCTGAAGGTTAACGGTTAGGCAGAAATAGGCATGAAATTAGATATAGTTGATCTACGCGGAGCGAAAGTAATGAATGGGGTACGATTCTATCCCATCCCCTGAGGGAGATGGGTCTTCTCTACCCCTTTACCCCAACGTTATAATTACTTCCATTTGCTTGATTCTATTTCATTCAAATTTTCGATGAGGTAGGCAGCTATCTTTATCGAAAGCTTATTGCTCCTGCAGATGGCGAGCACCCGGTGAAGCTCATCTCTTTCCATAGAAGCCGTATTCTGGGCAACATATAGCATTGCTCCTTGATAGCCATCATCTAAAAGAGAATCTTTAACCGACTCCAGTGTCGCGTCGCTGATATGGATTCCTATGGCGCCAATCTTTTCGATAGCTTCTGCAGTTTTTTCGTTAAATTTTATATCAGGCTCGCTTAAAATAGACGGCTCAGGAGATTCTTTGACAAAATCTAGTGCTTTCTTAGAGACGCCTTTTAGTATTAACTCCGAAGCCAACTTCTTTAGAGTCTTGCCCTGTAATATGGCTTCTGCTTCCAAAGATCTGTAAGCATTAGGAGTTATCTCTATTCTGGTATATTTAATGCTGGGCATTTAGTAAAGCGCCTCTTCCTTTTTATCTCGTTGGGTCAAGGGGCAGAGAAGACCCCCATCCTTCAGGGTGGGGATGAATCGTGCCCCTTGCATAGTTACTTTTTCAAGTCTTCAGCTATACTTAGGATTCTAGCAATGATGTCATCATAGCTTTCTCCTTTCGACCCATACTTCTTCAAACGGTCTCTAGTTTCCGTTTTTAACCTAACGTTAGTGAATCCCATATAGCGTAATATCCTGCAATCCTATTTAAGACTAACCTGAATCTGCAAGTGTCAAATACTATCACGTCATATTACGCTATAGTTCCCTGGTTAACCAGGAAACCGATTCACGCCTCGCGAGAGGTAGGACACTCTGGATCTACAGTTGAGGGAAACCTATGAAACTTCAAGGATTCGCTGTCCCTGTGTCAACCGACCAATAGCGACACGACTTTTTGCGTAGTCGCAAGCCGCGTCCTTCAGGGCGTGGTAGTTGACTTGGTGTTCTCCATCTGCTTGAGCTATCTATAAATCTATCCTTCTGATACATTATAAATCTTCTTCGGCCAGGCCTCATTGAATAATGGACAATATGGCAGATTTGAACAAAAATTAGCGGAAATTGGCCCATCCGACTGCCATCATCCCTGGATACTATTCCTTTAGGGGTAAAAAGCCTTTTAGTTGAAATTCCCGTTTTTCATATTTTTGTATTTCTACTATTTATTGAAAAATTGATTGACATATTTTTGCTTTTAATGGAATTTAATGCCATGTTATACCATAATATTGATAAACTAGTAGGTAATGTAATCAATGTCCTAGCCAGCAATCGATGCAGGCCAGAAGCTGATAGGATCTTCTGGCTTTGTTTCCCTCATGCGTGCAAAGGACGGAGAAAAAGAGGTGAAGATGGACTAAAGCTATGCATAAGTCTGATTCGATTATCCATAGATATGAACGGGCAAATCTGATGATGAAAAGGAGGCAAAAATATGGGAATAGGGACAATCGTACCGGCAGTATTCTTCCTGGCAGGAATTGGGGCTATACTTGTCTCAGGCGGGGCAATAATGTATATGGTAGTTGGTGATGCATTGGTGGCTCTATCCGGATTGTCATTCGTAAAATTTTCAGGATAATTAAATTAAGAATATTTTTTAAAAAATAGAAAATATTTAGGAGAAGGATATGATCATAAGTTTAGATGATGAACTGGATGCCATTTTGGCTAATGGTAAGGAGAAGGCTGCAGAAGACATCATGCGAGCTTTAGAGAGCACCTATGGTGAAGTTCCATATGTATTTTCATTCATGAAGGATAATCCAGATATTCTGATAACAAAGGTGCTTTACAACAATTCCATTCTAAGGAGCACTACATTGGATGATAAAACCATAGAGCTCATATCCATTGCGGTGTCGGCTGCCATGAGATGCAGCCATTGCTTGAAATTGCATATCAGGTTAGCAACAAATCTAGGTGTTCCAGATGATCAGATTGCAGCTGCCGTATTTCTCGCGGGAAACCTTGTAAACGCCAGCGTTTTGGCTACGGCATCTCGCCAGCTGGATGAAGAGCGCGAGGTCTGTCGGATCTGCGAGATTGGCAGCAAGGCCTGTGAGATACAGGGCGTGAGCAGAGATTGACTTTTTTTAAGCAGATACACACACACGACCAGATCCTAAACAAGGCTCAACGCCTGCCTCAAGAATTCCTTCGCTCGCCTAACCTCTTTTGGATCATACGGTGGATGATTCATCTGATCGGATCTTACCTCATCCAGCACTTCGGTGAGGATCTTCATCGTCTCCACCGATCCAGGGCAGGACTCATTCACGACAACCTGATCCTCAGATCCATAGATTCCCAGAAAGGGAAAGATCCGGCAGGACCAGGGACGTGCTGCATATATCCTGCAGCCGCCAGCGTTCTTGTCATAAAACTTGCATGGAAGGATATGCTTGAAGTCCAGCACTCCGGGCTTATCCGGATCAGGAATTGTGAGCTTCTTGATGGCCTTGTTCAGTGGAATCTTGAGGTGCCGTGCTATGACTGACGCATCCTCGGGCTTTAGCCTGATCGGATCGCCGGTGGTGCAGCAAGTCCCGCACCTGTGACATCGAAATATCAGGTGGCAGGCCATGCGATAATAATCCACCGTGGTATAACTTGCTCTATCCATCTTTGTGAAGACCTGCCGATCAGGTAAAGTCGTCGCCACGTGAAGCATCCGAGCGATTGCTCTTGGATCTTTTGATTCCTCTGCGGTTTGTGCTGTTTCTGCCATTATTGGCCTGACTCTTGTATAGACATCCTTTTCAATCTTGCCCTTCCACTACTACTTCATGGTCATGGAGATCGTTCTCATCGGCAGATCCAATGTAGGAAAGTCAACTCTGTTCTGGCAGCTCACCGGGACAAAGGTCCGGGTGGGAAAACGCCCGGGAATCACCCAGTACCCCTTCAAGACAAGAGTTGGAGACATCTTTTATGTGGATATGCCTGGGTACGGCTTTATGCGCAAGGCCTCTCCTGACTATCAGGAGAAAATTAAAGACCTGATTGTGAAATACTTCGAAGAGCATGCAGAAGAGATCCTCCTGGTAGTTCAGGTCATCGACGCAGCCTCATTTCTGGATATTGCCGACCGCTGGGAGGGCAGAGGCGAGGTTCCCCTTGAGATCGAGCTCTGGGAGTTTTTGAGTGACATGGGACTGAATTTGGCATTGGCCGCGAATAAGATGGACCGAATAGCCAAAGCGGACGTGGATGGGGCTCTTGATCTCATCTGTGAGAGGCTCGGCATGATGCCTCCCTGGACCCAGTGGCTGGACAGGATCGCGCCTATCAGCGCCAAGCGCGCCCAGGTCCAGCCGCTAAAAAACATCATCAACAAGAGGCTGGCGATGAAAAGATAGGCCGGTGTCTTGTGATAAAAGCTTCAAATGCTGCCGATCGCCTCTACCGGGTCCATTCGAGATGCCTTCCAGGCCGGATAGATCCCTGCCACAAAGTTGACCATTAGTGCGAAGACCACTGCATACAAAAAGTACTCCGGATTCATGACGATGTTCATCCTGGAGACCACGTAGATCTCAGAAGGAAGCTCAATGCCATAAGACATGATCAGACGTGCTGTCAGGAATGCCAGGATGATGCCCAACGTTGCAGCCGGCGGCGCCAGTATCAGGCTCTCCATCATGAAGATCTTGAGAATAGAATTGCGAGTGGCACCCATTGCCATGAGTATGCCAATCTCCTTTGTCCTCCTGCTTATTATCATTATCATAGTATTGGCTATGCCAAAGCCGGCTATTATGAATATCAAGATGTAGAATATCATGGAGAAAATTGACTGGGTCTGAATCAGCTGCAAAATGTCAGCGTTCATGTCCTGCCAGGATTTCGACTCATACCTAAATTTTGTTTTGAGATCGGCTACCATGTACGGGGCCCGGTAGATATCGACAATCTTAGCATCCACCTCGGAGACCACATCACCTTCTCCTACCAGATCCTGGGCTGTGCTTAAAGGAATATAGATTCTCGACTTGTCCACAGCAGATCCAGTCTCAAAGAGGCCTGCCACCTTCAGTCTAACGGATTTGTTGCCTCTGGCCAGGATGAAGTCGTCTTCGAGCTTCAGCTCAAGCTCTTTGGCGAGCTTTGTTCCTATGAAGACGGACAGCTTTCTCCTCTCCAGATCGAAAAAGTCGCCGGCAACAACATCCTCTCGGACCTTCATCAGCCTGTCCTCATCAACCGGATCGACGCCAATAAACTCCACTCCTCGGACCTCGTCCTTGTGTCTGGCCCCGGCCTTCCCAATAAGCCTCGCCGAGATAGCTTCAACTCCAGGATAGTCACTCAGGTAAGAGGATACAGTCCGGTAGAGGTAGACATACTTTTCATCCGGTTTGGGCTGGACATAGACGTGAGGATTATTCTCAACCGTAGACGAGATTATCTCCTCCTCAAAGCCACCTAGCATTCCCATGAAGACGACGATTACCGCCACTGCCAGAGTCACTGCTGCCACAGTAAAAAGGGCCAGCTTTGGATTTCTAAGGATATGGCTCTTGGCTACAGTGAACTCGTACATCTCTTTATCCTCATCCGTTGATGGCCTGAGCCGGATCTAGCCTTGAAGCTTTCCAGGCCGGATAGGAGCCAGCTAAGACACTCAATGCTGCTGCCATCAGCACGATGATCAGGAAGCTGCTGACATTGATCACCAGAGGCAAGGAGATCTCTTGTCCTCCGGGAGACTCCATCTTGATCTCCAGGCTCTGCAGATAAAGAGATACTGAAAGTCCCAGAAGAACTCCCAGCAGTCCACCCATTATCCCCAAGACCGCGCTCTCAATGAGAAATATGTTTCTGATGTTTCTCCCGCTTGCTCCCATGGCCATGAGCATTCCAATCTCGCTGGTTTTTTCGTTGACCAGCATATACATCACGCTTCCGATCCCGAAAGCGGCTATTATCAATATCAATAACATGATCAATTGATTCTGAAATTTCTCAATTGCCAGCGTCTTCAGGATTTCAGGATAAAGCGTCTGCCAGCTCTCAGCCTTGTATCCATATTCCTGCAGGTTGGCGGTGACTGCATCAGCTAAATAGACATCATCAAGCTTGATATCCACAGTAGAGACTACATCACCCTTTCCAACCAGATCCCTAGCTGTGGAACGAGAGACAAAAGCGATATTTTCAGGCCATCCAGTTGGCAGATTGAAGATGCCGGAGACCATGAGGTTGCTTCCTTTTGCATCTGGAATGCTGGCGTAGATCGTCTGGCCTACCTTGATATTCAGGTCTTCGGCCAGCTTCTTGGCAAGAACAACCTTCTTGCCCTCTTTGATGGCCGAGAAATCCCCAGCAAATACGTGCTTTTCAACGTGATAGATTCGATTGATATCATCGGGATCTGCGCCTGACAGGGATACGCTTTCTACGTTCTCCTTGTAGGTGAATGTCACATCCGCCATAATGCCAGGCGATACGGCAATCACACCCGGAATGAGCCAAATTCTATCGATCAGGCTCTTGTAAAGGTAGATGTAGTCGTCTCCATCTCTGGGCGAGACCGTGACGTGAGGAAGGTCCTCGACAATGATATCAAAAAGCATCTCCTGAAATCCGTCCTGCATTGACACAAATATCAGAGATATGGCTACGGCCAGAGCTATGGCGGCTACCGAGAGGAATGTGCCCCTCTTTCTGTAAGCGATGTGCCGCATGACCACAGCAATCTCGAAGTCGGGAACGACATCGGAGAGGAGTGACATTTATCGGGACTTCCATCTGATTTTCATGGTTATCAAGTTGATGGATCAAGCCAATGGATCAAGTCGATGGACTTAAGAGATGGATTGGATCCATCATTTATCAAAAAATTTTTATTGTAAGCCTGCCAATCCATGCTCATGCATTCGAATGATGTCTCTCTATCTTCAGCTTCTGAATCAGGCAGCTCCATTCAGCCAGATCCTGCCGGCAGAGTCAGTGTGGGCAACATCAAGATGTATTATCAGATTCGCGGCAGAGGTGAGCCGCTCTTAATGATCATGGGTCTTGCGGGCCACTCTCTTGATTGGGGAGAGATATTGCCCAGGAGACTGGCGGAGCAATATCAGGTAATTCTCTTTGACAATCGAGGCGCCGGGAGGAGCGATCAGCCGTTGTGCAAATTGACCATAAAACAGATGGCCGAAGATGCCGTTGGACTGATGGATGTCCTGGGGATAGATAGAGCACACGTCCTTGGAGGGAGCATGGGCGGCATGATCGCCTTGCAGGTGGCTCTCGACTATCCCGACCGGGTCAATAAGCTGGTGCTTGGGGCCACCTCTGCCGGGGGAAAAAGACGCATCTTTCCGCCACCTGAAATCGAGAGATACTTCATTCCGAGGCCCGACCTCTCAGCCCATGACTATCTCCTGTGGACCTCAGAGGTCTGCTACCCTCCTGAATTCATCAAAGCTCATCCGGAGACTGTGGAGGAAAAGATATCATCTAACTTGGCCTACCCCGGAACCCTTGAGTCCTATCTGTCCCAGCTTGAGGCCTTCAGGACGTTCGATGTTGATGATCGCCTGGGTGCAATTAATTCAGAGACCCTGGTGATGACAGGCAACCGTGATGTTCTAATTCCGCCCCAAAATAGCTATCTAATTGCTGAAAGAATTCCCAATGCAAAAATAAGGGTGATTGAGGGGGCTGGGCATATCTTCTGGATCAGCCATCCTGAGGAGACAGCAAGGATTGCGAGGGAATTTTTAGCGTGATGTGCCCGCCCTCGCTTGAATCCTTGTGCCGTCACAGCCCTTTTTTGGTTTCTAGTACCTCTGCTTCGTCTACTTCTTTGCCAACGGCTTGATCTCGTCCAGAGCCTTGGGATTGACGACTGCAGAGATGTCTCCCAGCGGTTCACCCAGAGCCTTGGCTTTGATCAGGGGCCGGACCGGCTTACCTGCCTTGTTCTTAGGGATGTCGGAGACGAATATGACATCCGATGGAATGGCGATGGGGCCTAATGTCTTTCGCACGAAGTTCTTGATGTCCTTCTGCAAATTGGCATCAGGCTTTGCTTCAGGCTTGAGAACTGCGAACACTACAATGCTCTCTCCCTTGACCTTGTCAGGCTTGCCAACTACCGCAGCAGCGGCCACGGATGGGTGCTTCTCAGCAGAAGCCTCTACCTCGGCATTGGATATTCTGTGGCCTGCTACCTTGAGGACATCGTCGCCTCTGCCCAGAGCCCAGATGTAGCCATCGGAGTCAACGCGGGCCTTGTCTCCTGACAGGTATTTGCCTGGGAACGTAGACCAGTAGGTCTCGTTGTACTTTGCTGGGTCCTGGTAGACCTCACGGAGCATGGAGGGCCAGGGCTCGGTTATGATGATGTTGCCTGTGCTGCCTGCTTTAACGACTGCGCCGTTGTCATCTACAACCTGCACATTGTAGCCGGGCAGGGGGAAGCTTGGCGATCCTGGCTTGAGGGGCGTGATTGGCAGAGGAGCTATAACCTGAGAGCCTGTCTCGCTCTGGAACCAGGTATCCATGATTGGGGCAAATCCGCCGCCTACATACCGCCGCCACCAGACGAACGCATCGGGGTTCATGGCCTCGCCTACCGATCCCATGAGCCGGACGGTGGATAGATCGTACTTCTGAGGCCAGGATGGGCCTTCGTTCATGAACATTCGGATAGCTGTAGGAGCTGTATAGATCACTGAGACACCGTACTCCTCGATGATCTGGAACCAGCGGCCAAAGTCCGGATAGTCGGGCGAGCCCTCGTAAATGATACTTGTCGCACCAAGGCACAGCGGCCCGTAGGTTATGTAGGAGTGCCCAGTGATCCATCCGCAGTCTGCTGTGCACCAGTAGACATCTGTATCCTTCATGTCGAAGACCCAGGATGTGGTGAACGCGGGACCTACAGACATGCCACCGTGGGCGTGCACAATTCCGCGTGGCTTTCCAGCGGCTCCGGCTGTGTAGAGGATGAAGAGCGGGTCTGCCGAGTCCATTGGCAGTGAATCGCAGGAACCTGACTGGCCGGCAACGAACTCGTCGTACCAGACATCGCGTCCCTGTGTCATGGGCGTCTCCTGGCCGTTTCTCTTGACTACTACTACCTTCTCGATGGACTTCAGGCCGGCGATAGCCTCATCAGCCTGAGGCTTTGTCGCGATTGGCTTGCCACGGCGATAGGAGCCATCGCAGGTGATAAGGATCTTGGGTTGGCAGTCCTCCAGACGGTCACGAACGGCCACGGCAGAGAAGCCGGAGAAGATCACTACATGAATGGCTCCGATCTTTGCGCAGGCGAGCATGGCGACGGGCAGCTCCGGGATCATGGGCAGATAAATTCCGACCCGGTCGCCCTTCTTAATGCCTTGGGCCTTGAGGGCATTGGCGAGACTGTTAACCTTACGGGAGAGCTCGTAGTAGGTGATCTTCTTGACGTCGCCCACCGGCTCGCCAACGAAAATGTAGGCCAGCTTGTTGCGTCTCCAGGATTTAGCGTGCCTGTCTACGGCATTGTAAGCAATATTGATCTTGCCGCCCAAAAACCACTTGGCAAAGGGGGCTTTCCACTGCAGTGTCTGCTTGTAGGGCTCAAACCAGTCTGCATATGTACGGGCCATCTCGTCCCAGAATGTAACGTAATTGGCAGAGCACCATTTTCGCATTTCATCCTCTGTCTTGAGGCCCATCTTCTTCATCCAGGCCATAACATTGGAGTTCTCTACAAGATCACGGGGTGGATAATATAGACCTTGATCCGGAGTCTGAACAGATTTATCCGATTTTTCTTCAACCATTTTAAATCGCCTTACTTTCAATGCAACGTATTCAGCATTTGAATCCGTATTGCATCCTTTTTTATAGTTTTGAATTGCATTGGTTATTCAAATGCTATTTGGACACCTATTTTAAGTCTTATTCGGTAGATATAAATCTATCTCACCTAAATTATGATTATCAATCGCTAAATCGAATCTTTAAAAAATCATTCCTTCTACGAGTCTCTACATCCACTCGTAGCGCCTCATGACCTCAGGCACAAACTCGTAGAGCAGGCTGTTTTCCACATACCCGAAGAATAAACACTTCTCGCACTCCTCTACGATCTTTCTCCTCTTCTCCTTCGAGGCTTGCCATGCCCTGGCGAGACCGTCGGCAACGTTGCCGAGCGACTCCTGGTGGACCCGACAGGTGCCGATAGTGCCGTCTGAAGCTACATGCAGGATGATATCTGCGGCGTGACACCTAAACCCCGGCTCCAGATCCTTGACGATCTCTAGATAGGTGAGAGAATTGATGATGGGCGCCCCGTTCCTCTTCAGCTCAATCAGCTGCTCTACCGCCATCTCGTATGCAAAAACATCTCTTATCGCCAGAGATCCCCAGACTCGATCATCAATGCCTGAGGACTCATGCATTGGCTCAAACGATATCCAGCACCCAAGGGACTCGGCCAGATGCACCAGGTCATCCAGCTCCCCCAGGTTCCTGCCGGATATCACGCAGTTCATGAGAACCTCGTGCCCGGCCCGCCTGGCCTCGCGGATGCCATCGAGGATCGGCTCTAAATCGGTTCCCCGCAGTTCTCTGTAGCTCTTGATGCCGTCCACTGACACAGAGAGAAGGTCGAGATCGGTGAGATCCTTAGCTCTCTTTCGCAGGAGGAGGCCGTTGGTTATGAGCGATGTAGTCAGGCCCAGGGACTTGGCGTGCCGCAAGATCTCCGGCAGGTCCTCTCGCAGCAACGGCTCAACCGTCCAGGCATTGTAAACGCCTATGCCGAAATCGCGGGCCTCATCCAGCATCGTCAGGATCTGTGGTGTGCTCATCTCCGGACCCTGCCGCCTCCAGTACTCACAAAAGCGGCAGCTCAGGTTACAGCGGGCGTTTATGCCGTGAGAGAGCACAAACGGCCTCTTTCTGATTCTCATCTGCCAGAGAGCTCGGGCTGCCATGCGGGGCGAAAAAGATCTCATTTAGTGCTATCTTTGGCAGTTGCCGGGTAATAAACCTGCCCTTCGCCGCCTTTCTCATAAGATATTTCCGGTGCTATGATGATATAATAATACGAGTTAACCGAAAATTATAAAATACCGACACGAGAATTAGGACAAAAGGATATAATGATGCTAGACATACTCCAACAGTCGCTCTATGATACAGTCTCCACCATGATAACTGTTTTTGTCATGCTCTTCATTACAGGCTTCCTTGTGGAGCTGAATGCATTCCAGCGCATCTCCTACGTGGCCCGTCCATTGATCAAGATATCGCATCTACCTGCCGAATCAGCCTCTACATTTGTAGTGAGCCTGGGCTCGGCTCTGGCCGCCAATACCATGATCGCCAGAATGAAAGATGAGGGAATCCTCAGCGAACGACAGGCATTCTTGAGCGCCATCATGAACAGCGTTCCCGTCTATTTCCGGGAGCTTTTCACATATCAATTGGCCTTTGTGATTCCAGTTCTCGGCATATTTGTAGGAGGGGTCTATGCCTTCATATCAATTGCCACAGGACTAATAAAGCTGGCACTGGTACTAGTCCTTGGCCGGACTTACCTTCCTCGCGGCTCGGCTCTTCCTGCTTCCCCCGAGGCCTCATCTTTGCCGGCAATATCATCTGGCTTTGATGCTACGTCTGCTGCAGTATCGTCGGCGCATTTGCCAAACGCAGGAAGATACAAAGAAGCTGCAATAAAATCTCTGAAAGGACAGAGACGAATGTTTCTGAGAATTGCCGGGCTCTACTTCGTTATGACCTTTCTGGTTCTGTACTTGAGCGAGGAGGGCATTCTTCAATCGCTTGATGTTCTCAGCTTTGCCAACTTCTTCTCAATCCCGCCGGAGACTGTGATCCCGCTAACGGTTTACGTGGCCAGCCCAAAGGCTGGCATCACTCTGCTGGGCCCGCTCATCCAAAATGGAGGGATAACCGAGACAAAAGCCCTGATCGTGCTGATGGTCGGCAGCCTCTTCATGCTTCCCTTCTACTCGTTGCGTTCTCTTTTGCCGAACTACACATCGGTCTTCGGCATGAAGACTGGCCTGACCCTCGTGATAATATCCACAAGCATCAGCGTGCTCGTCAGGGTATCGGTACTGCTGATTTTGCTTGTGGCTACAGGTTAGGAGCCCCAGGATGATGCTCAATCAGAAACGCTAATTTATAGAAAAGCAGGCAGAAG
>JAJRAX010000173.1 GCA_028679775.1 Methanothrix sp.
CGCTGCCAGAAGTTCTCCGGAGTTGCCTTCATAAACTGCATCAGGATCCTCCACTGTCTCCAGAACCTCTGAATAGTATCCAGCCATCTCAGAGTGACCCTCCGTTAAATATATTTTTTATGCTAATTTAGTCCTCGACAGCGTCTCGCTTCGCAAATCCAATACATTGCCAGTCTCTCGCCGATAAGATGTCCATGTCTCAAAGTTGCTACGACATTTACTATGTCATTTACTATGTCATTTATCGAAGGAACTAATACTAAAATATATATCAAGCGATCACTTACTCATAAATACGTAAAGGAGATTTACTATGTCATTTACTGTGCACTTTTTAGAGACGGCCCTCGTTTGCTCGCGCCTTTTCGTCTAAATCTGATATCAGCTTCATTCCGTTATCAGTAATCACATATCGCCCTGTTTTTGGTGAGCCTATAAACTCAACAAGCCTGTTATCTTTTAGGAATTTAATATCCCTGGTGATTGCTCGCTCTCCAACTTCGAAGCTCTCGGCAACTTGGCTGATGATCAAGCGTTCTCTACCGCCCAGAATCTCAAGAATCCTTACTGCTCTTGCTAGCCGATCTCCTTTTAATCTGAACTTTATACCGAAATTTCTAGCAAAATTTTTACCTATTATCTCGCCGGCATTTTCGTTACTCGCGGCAACGAACTTCCTGAACGTAACCGTGAAGAAGCTCGTGAAGGTGAACACCAGCGGAGCAAGTCCTGCCTCGCTCATGAGCCGCTGCATCTTGCGAACGCCAGTGCCCATCTTCTCGATGTAATCTGCCCTGTGAAGCATTCCCGCAATCTTTGGATTTCTCAGCACACTTCTTTTGCCGAACTCCTCGGGCGAGAGGCCCTTGGGCAGCCCGCCCGGATTGCTTATCTCGATCCGGTCGTCGTAGACCTCTACCATGACGTTGGCTCCATGCTCGAAGTAATCCCGGTGGGCCACTGCGTTGATGATCGCTTCTCGCAGAGCATCGTAGGGAAGCTCCGGAATCTCTCTCCTTCTCGCTTCTCCAGTCATCTCGTAGCGCACGGCGATGTACCTCTTTAGGAAGTTCATGGCCCCGTCGATGTTGCTCATCAGATCTTCGTTGAAGTCCCGCCGGTCCAGCACCGTGAATTTATCCGTTCCCTGAAAGAGTGCACATGTCACAGCGGCATGAGGGTAGATGTAGTCCAGGTTCCTGGCAAAGAAGAGAATCCCGGTGTTGTTCACTGCTATCTTGCCGTCCTCCAGTCGCTCTGCTGCTCCCAGGTTTAACAGGATCGATTGATCGTCCATGACCTTCGATATGCCTGCCAGGCGCAGGAATCGGTCTAGTTTCTTGGAATCGAAGTGCTCACCATAAATGAACTGAGAGTTTCTCAGGTCGTCGAACCGGATCTTCTCCTCATCCTTGAGAAATTCGATGATCTCGCTGCGGCTGAGTTTCTGCGAATTGGGGCCCACCCGCCGGTAAAACCCGGAGCCGCACTTGTATGGCTTGTCATTTCCCTCTTTTACGACTACTATGAGAACGTCCTCAAAGCTCAAGAGCTCGATTTCTACCTTTGGATCGCAGCTACTGGCAGCATCCTGGACCTGAGACTTGAGTCGGTTGGAGACTTTTGCCCCCTTGATCTTCCGCCCGTCGGTGATGCCCACAAATATCCTGCCGCCGGAGGCGTTGGCAAAAGCTACCAGCTCTTTGTCAAGGTTAGCCAGGGACTCCTTGAACTCGATCTTCTGGCCTTCGCCTTCTTCGAGAATTTGCTTTAGCTCTTGCTCGTTCAATTGGCCTCACTACCAAGATCTTCTTGTGTTTTCTGGATCTCAAAAAATATATCTCACCGATTTTAAATAATGAAAATGAGACTGATAAGAATGATATGGGCTCTTCACCCTACCATCTTCTCCCTCACCGGCGCGAGTATCTCGTTCATGCACTCCGCTGCCGCCTTCTTGAGGTCCATCGGATGCATCGCCCCTGAGACGAAGTCCGCCTCCAGAGCCTCGTAGTTCTGATAGGAAACGTCCCCGCCGAACTTCTCCGGGCGTCGGATGGTCATCCCTGCCTCGATCCTCGGGAAGACGTGGTACTTGCAGATCGCCAGCACCGGATTGTTCTCAACAACCTTCGCGGGGCAAAAGGCGCTCTTGATCTTCTTCTCGACGTCGGCAGCCGGCTCGTCCACAGCGATGTTGTTTCCCTTCGATGAAGACATCTTTTCTCCATTCAGGCCGGGAATCAGCGGCGTATGCATGCACACCGGCGCGGGCAGGCCCAGGCGCGGCAGCTCTTCTCTGGCCAGCATGTGAATCTTCCTCTGATCAATGCCGCCTACTGCGAGGTCGATCTTCAGGTCAGCAATATCTATGGCCTGCATGAGTGGGTAGATCATCTGCGAGACCATCGGGTTCTCAGCGTTTCTGCTGACCTCATCCATGCTCCGTCGTGCCCGGTTGAGAGTGGTGTTCCTCGCCATCTGCAGGATCTTTAGCATATATTCCGGCTTGAGCTGATAGTTCGTTCCATAGACAAACTCAGTCCTCTCAGGATCCAGACCCAAAGCCATGAAACAGTCCCGGTTGTAGTCTGCGATCTTCCTCACCTCTTCGAGAGTGCCCTTCTCGTTTAGAAAAGCATGCAGATCAGCTAAAAGGACAACGACATCAAAGCCCGCCTTCTGCAAGTCGAGAAGCTTGTTGGCTGTCAACATATGCCCCAGATGGACCTTGCCGCTCGTCTCGTAACCCACGTAGGCCCGCGGCCTTCTTGGCAATTCCAGGAGGCCTTTGAGTTCGTCTACAGTCACTATCTCTTCTGTGTTTCTCATCACCAGCTCAAGCTTATCCAAAGCACATTCACCATCCTCAGAGAGGAATGGGGAGGTATAATGCTTTTGGTTCATTGGAAAACGATTAATACTACGGATGTTGATGCTGTCCCATGCGTAATGGCAACTTCAGGCTGCCGAAACCCGGCCTAAGCCGCGAGAAGAACCTGGTCCTCATACTGCTGGCCATCCTGGTCGCCCTGGTCCTCTGGGGCACATTCTGGTGGATGGTGAGACTAGCGCTATTCGTAGTGATAGTCTACATAATCTATCTGGTGCTCAGGGAATACTTCTGAAGGGCCAGGCCACAGCGCCCTCGCCCTCTCCAGATCCGCCCTGGTATTCAGGTTGAAGAATGTGAGAAGCTCTTCATCCAGGGGCCGCAGCAGATCCACAGGAACGCTTCTGACCGCCAGCTCCCGGAGCGGAGCATGAACTCTTCTCTCGCCCATTTCTATGGCTCTCTCGCAGGCCTGCCGCATCTTCTCTCGGAGATAAACACAATGAAGCGACTCGAACAGCCCGCCGGGATGAACAGGAACCGCTCCATCAGAGCCATCTTCATCTTTTGCGGTCTCAGCTATCTGAAAGAGCCGGTCCACAACACGAGGACATAAAAAAGGCAGATCGCAGGCCGTGGCGAAAGCAAAGCTGCCCCTCGCCTTCTTCATCCCGGCATACAGTCCCGCCACCGGCCCGTAACCCGGCACCCTGTCCCAGGTGAAGATGACTGCGCTGACTGCGTCCGGCATAGGCATAAAAGACTCGACAACCTTGGCAAGCCGCTCTGCGTGGGCCTCGTCCCGTGCCACTACCACGACCTCATCCGCCACTAGGGAGAGCTTCTCAGCAGTCCAGCAAATCAGAGGCTTTCCGTCAAACTCTAAAAGAGATTTCTCTTGGCCCAGACGACGGCTGTTTCCCCCGGCCAGGATCACTGCGGATCGCATAGCCTCCAGCCGCTCTCCCTGCAGTCCTCAAGAAGAACCCTGAGAATGACAGCCTTTGCATCAGACAGAATCGCATCGCTTGATAGAACTGTGTGCTCGCGGCTGACCGACGCAGTCCTCTCTCCGGCTTTGGAGAGAATGCCCTCGATAAGAGCCTCATTAACCCGTCCCCCGGCAAGAGCAACCTCATCCGCTGCCAGCTTCTGGGTGAACCTGTTGCCGAAGATTATGCAGCCCACGCCGCCCCATGCCCGAATCTTCACAGTGCCGCCAGACCCATTGTCGCTGGTGATGTCCACCTGCAAGCTGACGCCAGGAGCGACATAAATCCTCCTTCTCCGAGAGAGCCGGGCAGATATCTCAGTGACCTCTCCTACCAGAATATCTCCCCGCCTCCAGACCTTCTCACGGCCGTCCGAGATCTGAATGACCTCCCCCGTCTCCTTTGCCCTGGCCTCCAGCTCCCGGTCATCTTTAATCCGCCCGGAATAAAGCTCCTCCTCCAACTGTGAGCAGGACCCCAAAAAAGCAATGGCCCGCCGGTCGGCTCCAATTACCGCCTTCCGGCTGGCTGATAGAGCAATCACCAGAGACATATCAAACCTTCTGAGTTATTTCTGCTTCACTTCAGGCCGGCCTGGCTCTCAGCAGCCGATGCAGTCTGAGCGAGCAGCATGGCGACAGTTAGTGGTCCAACTCCGCCGGGAACTGGAGTAATGGCAGATGCCACGTCCTTGACAGCCTCAAAGTCCACGTCGCCTACAGTCTTGTCCCCAACCCGATTGATGCCCACATCAAAGACCACAGCCCCGGGTCGGACCATATCCCTTTTGATAAGGGCAGGAACGCCTGCCGCGACGACCAATATCTCCGCATCTTTCGTGTGCTCGGCCAGATCTTTGGTGAAGACGTGGCAGACCTGGACTGTCGCATTGCGGTTGAGAAGCATTGCAGCCAGAGGCTTGCCGACAACATTGCTGTGGCCCACAATCACCGCCTCCGCTCCTTCCAGCTTTTTGCCAAGCTTCTCGAGAGCATAGATGATGCCCCGCGGCGTACATGGCACCAGCCGCTCAGCTCCCAAGAGAAGAGCGCCCATGTTCACAGGATGAAATCCGTCCACATCCTTTTCAGGCAAGATGCTCATCATGGCCCTCTGGGGAGCAAGACCTCTCGGCAATGGCAACTGCAACAGAATGCCATTGATGTCCGAGCGACCGTTCAGCTCCAGAATCTTCTCAATCAGGTCCTCTTCTGAGCATTTTTCGGAAAGAACCACGTTTTCGGAACGAATCCCGACCCGTGTGCATGCCGAATGCTTGAGCCGAATGTACATCTGAGAAGCTGGGTTCTCACCTACCAGGACCGTGGCCAGGCCAGGCACAACGCCCTTTCTGGCCATCTTTTTGACCCTCTGAGCGGTCTCAACCTCAACCTCTGCCGACAGAGCCTTTCCATCGATTATCATGTCAGATCAGGATAAAGCGGGAACTTTGCACATAGCTCTTTTGCCTGGTTTCTAACGCTGGCTATGGTCTCTATGTTCTTGATGTCGCGGAGCACCGTTGTGATCAGTTCTGCGATCTGGACCATCTCAGTTTCCTTCATGCCTCGCGTGGTCATGGCAGGTGTACCGATTCGGATACCGCTCGTGACAAACGGCGTGGCCGGATCGAAGGGTATCATATTCTTGTTAAGAGTTATCCCCGCCCTCTCCAGCGTCTCATCAGCCATCTTGCCTGTGATCCCCTCTTTGATCAGCTTGACAAGCATCAAGTGGTTGTCTGTCCCGCCTGAGACCAGCTCGAAGCGATTGAGAAGAAGCCTCTCAGCCAAAGCGCGAGCGTTCTTGACCACTTGGAACTGGTACTCCTTGAATTCGGGAGAGAGAGCCTCTTTAAAGGCCACTGCCTTCGCGGCTATGGCATGCATGAAAGGACCGCCCTGGGTACCGGGGAAGACTGACCTGTCTATGGCTGAAGCCAGCTCCTCCCTGCAGATGATCAGAGCGCCTCTCGGCCCACGCAGGGTCTTATGAGTAGTGGTAGTCACAATATCCGCATATGGGATAGGCGACGGATGAGCGCCCACTGCACACATGCCGGCTATGTGGGCGATGTCGGCCATGACCCGAGCCCCCACCTCATCGGCAATCTCGCGGACGGCCTTGAAGTCGATGGTTCTCGGGTAGCTGGAAGCGCCAACCACTATGAGCTGAGGCTTGTTCTTCCTGGCGATATCAGCCATCACAGAGTAATCGAGCATCTCAGTCTCTTTGGAGACGCTATAGGGCACGATCTTGTACATCCTGCCTGAGAAATTGACCGGGCTGCCGTGAGACAGGTGGCCGCCGTGGGCCAGGTTCATGCCCATGATGGTATCGCCATGCTTGAGAATTGAGAAGTAGGCGGCCATGTTGGCCTGGGTGCCGCTCACCGGCTGGACATTGACATGCTCTGCGCCGACAAAGAGCTTCTTGCATCTCTCGCGGGCCAGCTCCTCGGCCACATCCACATTGGCCGTGCCGCGATAGTATCGTTTGCCGGGGTAGCCTTCAGCATACTTATTGGTCATGATACAGCCCTGGGCCTCCATGACCGCTCTACTTGCGAAGTTCTCGGAAGCTATCAGAATTATATTCTCTCGCTGCCGCGCCAGCTCTGACTGGATTGCGGCGGAGATCTCGGGATCTTGCTCGCTCAAAGATTTCAATCAAATCACCAGATCACTATGATGCTATCAGGATTTGAGGAGATGCAATGAGGAGGGCAAAATAGATTATGGTATGATCTGTTTGGCTGCACAATCATGGTGTGTCCAGACATAACAAATTTCATTTAAA
>JAJRAX010000174.1 GCA_028679775.1 Methanothrix sp.
ATAAAGCCCGGAATTGGCTGAAGAACCTGGATATGCTGTCCGACCAGCCAGGGAACAAAGAAGCAATCGTAGTAACGGTTCTCATGGGTGGCGAGGATAAAGACGATTGGGATATCCACCCAGAGCGAGACGCAATAATAATTGGAACCCAGGATATGCTGCTTTCTAGGGCTCTAAATCGAGGATATGGCATGAGCCGCTATCGCTGGCCGACGCATTTCGGTCTGCTCAATAATGATTGCCTCTGGGCAATAGACGAGGTCCAGCTTATGGGGAGGGGCCTTACAACAACAGCTCAGCTTGCGGCTTTTCGAAGGAAATTAGGCACATTAGGGAATACTAAGACTATCTGGATGAGTGCCACATTGGAGCCCGAATGGCTAAGAACAGCAGACCACGAGCCAGATACGGATTCCGGAAATATCTTCAAGCTTGGAGAAAACGACCGGGCCGAGAAGAAGATTGACACTCGAATCAAGGCTTCAAAGATGCTCAGGCAAGCTGCCTCCAATACAGACGATCTCAATGGATTGGCTGATGAGATCCTGACTAAACATCGATTAGATCAGTCAGGGACGCGCACATTGGTTGTTCTGAATACAGTGAGAAGAGCTGTTGAGCTTCACTCGGCTATAAAGAAAAAAGGTACTCAGGCGCAGCTCATTCTCATTCACTCTAGATTCAGGCCGCAAGATCGAAAGAACGTGATTGAAGCAATGCTCTCCAAAACTGGAAATGAAGGTATGATTGTCATTTCCACCCAGGTCATCGAAGCTGGCGTAGACATCTCGTCGAGGCTGTTATATACAGAACTCGCTCCCTGGTCCTCGCTTGTGCAGCGTTTTGGGCGCTGCAACCGGTCAGGGGAATTTGATAGTGCTGAGGTTTACTGGATAGATGTCCCCACAGGAACAGATAGCAAGGCGCTTCCTTATCAGGATGAGAATATAGATGAAGCTCGTGCATTGCTATTGAAGCTGAACGAAAAGAACGTCAGCTCAAGCTCATTGCCTAAGGTCCCGTTGCCTTTCAGTCATGTTCAGGTCATTCGTCGCAAGGATCTGATGGATCTGTTTGACACCACTCCCGATCTGACAGGTCATGATATTGATATTTCCAGATTCATTCGTGAAACTTCCGATAATGATGTGCAGGTTTTCTGGCGTGATCTCCCTAAAGAGGGACCGACTGAGGATGAACCTAGACCGGAGAGAAAAGAGCTGTGCTCGGTTCCACTTGGAGACCTTCGGGACTTAATAAAAAAGGGCAGCGATGCCTGGGTATGGGATGCACTTGAGGGCATGTGGTCTCGTTTGGGTAGATCTATGCCCGTGCTTCCAGGGTCCATGGTCATGCTGCGGGCGGCTGATGGTCGCTATACTAAAGAGACGGGTTGGGATCCTAAATCTAAGAGCCCTGTTCCCGTCATCTCGTTGGAGAAGAAGCCGCTCGGAGACAGATACACAGACGATGGTTCTTCAGCGGGTGATTGGAAGACCATTGCGGAGCATACTAATGATGTCATTAGAATTATGACAGAAATTTTGGATGAGCTTGACTTGAAAGATGGAAATCGGAGCGTTCTCCTTGAAGCCAGCCGCTGGCATGACTCCGGAAAAGCACATAGCGCTTTCCAGGCAAAGATTGAGCCAGATGAACTCAAAAATTTTCCCAATCCACCTGCCGCTAAAGCACCCAGAAACGCATGGCGACGAGGCAGGCTTCCTAACCACTTCAGGGAGATTGACGGGAGACGCAAATATTTCCGTCATGAACTTGTCTCGGGTGTACTCGCTCTGCAACACGCCGAGCCCGATCTGGTAGCTTACTTAGCTGCCGCCCATCACGGCAAAGTGCGACTTTCCATTCGCTCAATGCCTGATGAGTATAAACCCCAAAATGGAGGCAGGTTTGCCCGTGGAGTCTGGGAAGGTGATAAGGTGGCGGAGGTTGATCTAGGTAATGGGATCAGGCTACCTGCCACTACTCTCGATCTATCATATATGGATCTGGGGTATGGTCCAAATGGTGCAAGCTGGCTTTCCAGGATGCTGTGTCTAAGAGATTCTCCAGACCTCGGTCCATTCAAGCTCTCCTATATGGAGGCACTTATGAAGGCAGCTGATGAGATTGCGAGCGGAGGAATAGCATGAGCAGCATAACTCTTCTAGGTTGCACCTCTGAGCCTCTTTTGTCATACCTATCCTCCCTGGCGGTTTTGAGGTTGGTATCACAACAAAAGGATAATGATGCTAAAGGATGGTGGGAGAACGGAATATTCCATATGGACACAAAACTCTCCGCAGATGAGCTAGTCCAGTTCTTTATGGAAGAGTATGCTCCAACGCCCATAGTTGCGCCCTGGAATGGTGGAAGCGGTTTTTATGAGGGTGACAATACCGAGGGCATCGATGCAATTCGCAATAGTGCATCGCCGCGATTTGCATTGTACCGGGAGACTCTGGATAGGATATTTTCCTTTCCTGAAATGCCTCCCATGTGCCTGAGCATAGGAAATATTCTGGCCATTCTCCGGCAAGAGGCAGAGAAAAAAAGGGGGCGGGCGAATGAGGATCTGATCAAGGCCGCAGATGAGGTCGATTCAAAGCTTGAGCCACTCAAAACCATTCTTACACCTGTGAATCCATCTGATCTCACTATCAAACACCTTGAGGATCAATCAAAAATTTCAAAGAATTCTACTCCTGCCGAGAAAGAGAGAGCAATTACAATCAAAGGAATACTTAAGCCGGCAAAAAAAGCGTCGACACTGGTGAAGAGACTGAAGCGCGGATCTGACAAAGGGAAGATAATTCAGGCATGCCGGGATAGATTAAACGAACGTGTTATCGAATGGATAGATGCGGCTGCCGTTATCGGTCCTGAGGGAGATGCGGAATATCCTCCCATTCTAGGCAGCGGTGGCAATGAAGGCAGGCTGGACTATACTAACACCTTCATGGGCAATCTGGCAGAACTTTTGCTTTCGCCAGATAACGCAGAGACCTCTAGAAAGCTTCTTCGTAATGCCCTCTTTGCCGAGGCCACAAATGGCCTTTCAGTTACAAAAGTCGGCCAATATGATCCAGGGCATGCAGGTGGTTACAATCAGAGTCCAGGAATAGAGAGAAAAGATTTTCCCGCGAATCCCTGGAAGTTTGTCCTTGCGCTGGAGGGAAGCCTGGTCTGGGCAAGCGGGGTGGCCAGACGTCATGTGCAGGAAAAAGGATTTCTAAGGTGCCCTTTTACGGTTCGAGCCTGCTCGGTAGGCTATTCATCATCCTCCGACAATGACGGGCAAAAGGCAAGAGCGGAGATATGGGCACCCCTGTGGCAGTTGCCGGTAAGCTATCCTGAGCTTCGTTCATTTTTGAGCGAGGGACGCGCTGACGTAGGAAAAAAGCGCGCAACAAACGGCATCAAGTTTGCAGAAGCTGTAGCCTCACTGGGAGTAGATCGTGGCATCTCGGAGTTCGTGCGTTACAGTCTGCTTAAACGTCGAGGTGACAGTTATGTGGCCCTGCCCACGGGACATTTCTCAGTCCATGCCAGAAGCGAAAGTGATCTTGTCAGGGAGCTTGACCCGATCCTGGCAAGGGTAGACCAATTTCTGCGGGGCTTCAAAGAGCCTCCTGCAAGCTTCACATCTGCGAGGCGGCGAATCGATGATGCGATTTTCAACCTGTTAGAATGCGGAGGCTCAGATAAGGTCAAGGCTCTTCTGATGGCAATTGGAAGGCTGGAATACCTCATCGCTCAAAGGGACAGATCCAAAGACCCGAAGCTTAACTCTCCCCTATCCGGCCTGACCACCAGATGGATCGAAGCCGCAGATGATAACAGCATTGAGATTCGTATAGCTGCGTCACTGGCATCTATTGGGCCAAGAGGTAAGGAATCGACGTGCAAAGTGGGCAATATCAGGGCAAATCTTTCATCTGTTGATCCAGTCAAGAGCTGGTCCTGGGCACAGGGACAGGGACAGATGGCATGGATAGGAAACAGCCTGATGGCACGCATGGCTTCGGTCCTGACACGTCGGATGATGGATGCCGAAAGGTCGAACTGCAAAGACAATCCATTATGGGGCGCTATTCCGATAAGGGCAGAGGATGCAGCCACTCTCATTGAAGGAATAGTTGATGAGGTGGCTGTCGAGAACCTGCTCTTTGGGCTCATGTGGATCGATTGGAATGATCGGCATCTTTCAGAGACTCGTAAGAATCTGATTTCGAAGTGGTCCACGCCCATTGCTGACCGTGTAATCCCACGACCCTTTGCTCTGCTCAAGCTCCTATTCCTGCCTGAGCCCTTCAATGAGGTTACCGTGAGACCGGAGGCATCGATCGTGCCGCTGCTTACTTCGGGGAGGATAGGGGATGCTTGCGAGATCGCCCGAAGGCGTCTCTTTATATCTGGATTGTCTCCGGTCACATCTCGTTTCTCGGATAATGGAAACGGAATCGGAATCGCTGCAGCGCTGCTTTTGCCCTTGCAGAGAAGTCAGGGGACTGCAAAGCTGGTTCTCCATGAGAGCGAAGCATGAGATGAAAATTTTAAGCTAGAATTGGTATTTGGAGGGAACTAAAATGGATTTCAAAGATTTGGATGGAATGCCACGTCTCCTGATGGAGATCGAGCTTGAACCAATACAGGGAGATAGATTCCAGCCCACAGGATTTGCAGACCTCGGGGCTGCAGTTTATCAGGGTCCAAGCAACAAGCGAATGCTGCTCGTCGAATCCGCTCAGTCTGTTGCTAACAGGCTTGAGCAGACTTGCCTTGACGGAAATGGCCCCAGGATCGCAAAAGCATTTGAGGGGCTTCCGTATATCGTAGCCAAGCTCACGGGGGCTACCGACGCAGAGACGAGCTCTCTGGTAGAGGCGCATCGCATCAACTCTCCGTATATCATAAGCAATAGCGAATTTAAAGAGAGTTTCAAAAATAAGGCCAGCTACTCCCGAGGTCAACCGTTGAACTGGAAGAAGATTGCGGCGGCCCTATTCTACTATGATCCAAATGCCCTGCTTCATGGAGCATTCATGGCCAACCTGGATGATGGCAGGATCAAAGTGCCCCGAGCCCTGACCGGCTTCATTGAAGCGGAGGGAGTACGGGAAGCGGCCTCAGGTGGCGTTAAGAACAATCTGCTTGACCCAACAGGCAAGATCCGGGCCGAGAATTATAATGAAAACGTCTATGGGAACGTTCCATATCATCGAATGGAGTATACAGCGGACCGTATCGTGGCTTACTTCAACTTTGATCTAGCATTGCTTGAAGGATATGGCCTGGAGCCCGAGGCACGCGATTTGCTGGTTGCTCTTGGCCTCTACAAGATCAAAAGATTCCTGTCAAATGGCCTACGTCTGCGCACAGCATGCGATCTGAAGCCCAGGGGAACTATAAAGATGATTGCGCCGGATAAATTCACCCTGCCAGAAGAAAAGGTGCTCCTCGCAGCTGTTCAAAAGGGAATCGAGGCATGTACCGTCAAAGGACTCTTTTCAGTTCCACCAGTAACAGAAATTATCACGAAGGTAGTTCAGAAGAAGACAGAAGGCGAGGAAGCTGGGACGGAAGCTGCTTAGGAGACGCTCAAATGATAACAGTCGAGCTAAAGTTTCCTAGCGGAATGTTTCATGCCACGCCCTGGGGGCGCAATGTAAACGAGGGAGTACCTGAATGGCCACCTTCGCCTTACCGGCTTGTACGAGCCCTCTACGATGCCTGGAAGCGCAAACGCTCCGACTGGCAGGAGGCACAGGTGGAACCGCTTCTGGATGCATTGGCTTCGGAACCACCTCTTTTCTGTCTTCCGCCAGCGGGAGCGTCACACACTAGATCCTTTCTGAGCGAGAATGATCGAGATGTGACCCAGCGACAGCTAGTGTTCGACGCGTTCGTGGCTTTAGGAAAGGAATCCAGTATTATCATCCACTGGCCTAAGGCAGAGCTCAGCGACGCACAAAAAAAGGACCTTGAGGAGTTGCTTTCGGTCGTGAATTACTTGGGTCGATCTGAGTCCTGGGTGACTGCAAAATTATCGCCACAAGCAGCTGATGTGGAATGGAATTGCATTCCCATTATCGATTCGAGGGAACTGCATGATGCCGAAATTGTGCAAGTGGCCTGCTCGCTACCAAGATCAGTCTATGCCACAAAGCCGCTCATGGTTAAGGCATCGAAGAGAGGCAAGCCAAAGATCTTAGGATGGCTTGATGCTTTGGCGATGTCGGCCTCAGACGTGCTCGACTCCAAATTGAGCGAGCCTCCCGCATTCCAGTCTGTAATGTACCTTCGACTAGCCAACTGCTTCGATGCTGGGCCATCTCATGAAGGCGCAAAATATGAGCCAAACGTCACTGGTGTGCTCTACGGCATGGAATCCAAGATTCTTCCGCCGGTAACCTCCACGATCGAGGTGTCACAAAAGATAAGGCGCAAATTGATGGGGATACATAAGGGAATTGTCGGCGATCCGACGAGAGTCTCTCCCAAGTTCAGCGGCAAGGACATTGATGGCAAGCCGTTGAAGGGTCATAGGCATGTCTACATAATGCCTATGGATATGGATAAGGACGGTTTCTTGGATCATCTGCTGATAACCTGCAAAGAATATTTTGATTTGGAAGAACTACTAGCCCTTGACCGCCTGAGGTCAATCTGGCAGGCAAGTGGCAGGCCAGACATTCAGTTAGTTGCTCTGGAATGGGGCAAGATGGGCGAGATTGTTGGATCAGAGCCCAATACTCGACTTACAAGTGCAACTCCCTTCCTGCCCCCTAGGCATTATCGCAAAGGCAGAGGTGAGTTCGGAGAGTGGCTTAAACAGGAAGTGGCCAAAGCAGCCGAGGATCATGGATTACCCAAGCCCATTCATATTACTATCGTACCAAGGCTAATCTCCAGTAGAAGGGAAATCCGATGGTTAGAGTTCCGCAGGAACCGAAAGAATGAAAATGCCCAGATTGGCTATGGCTTCGTATTGACTTTCCAAGAACCTGTCATCAGTCCTGTGGCTCTGGGTAAGGACGCACATTTCGGCCTGGGGCTATTCGTGTCGGGATAATTTTTTTTGATTATTTCTGGACAACACATCCCCTGATCGCCCAGGGCCGTTCGGCCAGACGGACGGATTAGGTCAGCGCGGATGAACCGTTAGCGACGCTGCTGGCCTTTGGCTGACATATATGCAATAGGATCTATTAATATACTTTTAGAATAGAATGAACAATCTTTATTTATCATTGATGACAGTTCTCCATTTGAGATGGTAAAATGACCAATAATGACGCCGTTCATGAAACTGAAATCCCAGATCTCATTCCCGCCCGCATGTTGAACGAGTTCGCCTACTGCCCCAGGCTCTGCTACATCGAATGGGTTCAGGGAGAGTTTGTGTATAGCGCAGACACTGTGGATGGCCGGTTCCAGCACAGACGGGTAGACGCAAACTCCAGCAAAGTCCCGGAAGAAGATTTCGAAACATTCCATGCCCGATCGGTCTATCTATCCGGTGCTGGAATCACCTGCAGAATAGACCTTCTCGAAGGAGAAGGCGGTATGGCAACTCCGGTTGACTACAAAAGGGGCGAAGCGCCGGATATCCCGGAAGGGGCATACGAACCGGAGCGAGTACAGCTTTGCGCCCAGGGTCTTGTGCTTAGGGAGAACGGTTTCAATTGCAACGAAGGCA
>JAJRAX010000356.1 GCA_028679775.1 Methanothrix sp.
CGGCGCCCGCGTCGGTGCGCGCCTGGGCCAGCTCGAGGCCAGCGTCTTCGGTTACGTCGGGCGCGACACGGCCGCCGTCTTCATCTCGAACCTCATTCTCGTCAACTTCCCGCAGTTCAATCTGCAGATCGTCGACCGCTATCCACGCATCAACGCCGGTGGGGTGACCGCCTCGTATCCTCTCGGCGAGCGCGTGCTCTTGCGGCTCGAGTCGGTGTACTTCAACAGTCCGGAGCGCGTGCACGACGATTTCCTCCAGATTGCCGGTGGGATGGAGTACGCGTTGGACGACTGGCGCCTGGTGATCAGCTACCTGCGCGATGACACGGTGATCCGCGCGCCTGACGATGTCACGAACAGAGGCGAGCGCCGTTTCTTCCAGAGCTTCGTCTTCGGTGAGCTACGCTATGATGCCGGCGGCCGCCTACAGGGCCGCGTGCGCGGCGGCTACGACGCCACCGGCGAGTTCTGGCTGCTGCAACCAGAGATTTCCTATCGCCTCTGGCGCGGCCTGCGCGTCGCGCTGCTCGGCGACGTCATCGACAGCAACCGCGTCGCGTACGAAGACAACTTCTCCTCCTACTTCGACAGCGTCCGCCACGAGGATCGACTGGGCACGCGCCTCGAGTATCATTTCTAAGTCGGTCGGATTCACCGGGGCCTCTCGTCTGTGTCTTCGAATTCAGAGATCGTTCTTCTGACGGGCGTGACCGGCTTTCTGGGACGGCACATCCTCTGGGATCTGCTGCGCCGGCAGGACGTCGACACCACCGTCTACTGTCTGCTCCGGCCAGACCTGCGGGAGGGTGCGCCGCAGCGTCTGGATCGGCTCATGGTGGCGGAGAACGGCCCGCTGCCGGACGATGCGCGGGCCCGGTGCCATGCGGTGACCGGCGACATCGTGGACGAGCGCCTGACCGCCGACGCGGCGGTGCGGGAGCGGCTGTTGGGTGAGGTGGACCGCATCATCCACTGTGCGGCGACCGTGCGCTTCGACCACTCGCTCGCCGAGGCGCGCACGATCAACGTTGAAGGCACCCGCCACGTGCTGCGGTTCGCGGAGGAACTGCAGGCGCGAGGGCGGTTACGGCGCTTCGACTACTTCAGTACTGCCTACGTCGTGGGCAAGCGGCCCGGCCTGGTGACCGAAGATCAGCTCGAGGAGACGGAGTTCAACAACACCTACGAACACACCAAATGGGAAGCCGAACGGCTGGTGCACCAGTATCAGCAGGACATGCCGATCGCCATTTTCCGGCCGAGCATCATCGTCGGCGACTCGAAGACAGGCTACACCTCGAACTTCCGCGTCCTGTATTGGCCGTTGCGCGTTCTGTCGAGTGGACTGGTCGTCGTCGTGCCGGCGGACCGCAAGGGGATCGTCGACGTCGTGCCCATCGATTATGTGTGCGGTGCGTTTGAGCTGCTGAGTCACAGCACCGATTCGCTCACGAAAACGTACCACCTGACCGCGGGCCCCGAAGGGCAGAGCTCCATCCAGGAGCTGCTGCAACTGGGCTGTCAGTTCTTCGGGGTGCGGGAGCCGTACATGATCCCGCCGGAGATCTCCTATCGCATCGTCCGGCCGTTGATGTACGCGGTGTTCTGGGGCAAGCGGCGTAAGCTGCTCAAACGCGGGGAGCTGTACTTCCCCTACTTCGCGCACCGGGCGTCCTTCGATACCTCCGCGTCGCGTCCGGTGCTGGCGCAGGCCGGGATCCAAATCCCGTCGGTGAGTGATTACTTCCGCAACATCATGACGTACTGCGTCGATACCGATTGGGGCCGGAAGCGGCCGCGGTAGCGCCGCCGGCTTGGTGGGGCAGGCAAGCACTCGTAGCGGCGAATCTCGTATTCGCCCTGCCGCGGCTTTGCCCAAGAAAGCGGGCTGAGGGCAGCCCGGCTCCAAGAAGAAGCGCGGCCCTTGGAGCCGGCGTGCCCTCACGCCGCGGCTCGGCACGTGCGTTTCGCGACTTTTGGGGCA
>JAJRAX010000175.1 GCA_028679775.1 Methanothrix sp.
AAGAGGAGGCCCACAAGCATCCCGATCTTCCAGGGATTTATGTCAACCAATCCTGCCAGAAAGCTGCATGAGATGAAGCTGGCCGCCAAACAAGCCGGGCAGGGCATGGATAAGGCCCAGAAGGTCTTTCTGGATATGTCATGATGAAGGCCGTTCCAATTTCGAGCAGTTCTGATCCCTAAAGCGATCAGCAGCAGGGCAACTACAGAGTGCAAGGCGACCCCAGCATTCAAAGCTGCAACCTGAACGCTCTCAGGTATCTGCTCGATGATCGTGCCCATAAAAATGGAGATTATAAAATATCCAGAAGCGATAGATAGCACCTCGCGACCGCTCAAGCTAGCCAGACCGCACCCCAAGCCAACCTTGAAGGCGAAGACTAAAATTCCGATTATCACGCCGGAGATGGAAAGCCACGTCAGATCCAAAGGAGACCACCTTAAACTTAATTGGTCTTGGGGCAACTTAATTGGATTTAACTCTTGCGCAAGCATCATGATGCAAAAGCAAATTTCATCGATGATAGAGATCAACGCCAAACATCTAAACAATAAAGCTTAAATAAAATCAATTTGACTTGTTCAAAACAAATTGAATTAATACAAGTCAATTTGAGGTAGAGAGGGATGAAACATTTAGCTTTGGCGTTATTTTGCGTTTTTTTATCTGCATTCACAACCGCATCAGGAGCGGTAACTGTGCAGATAACGGTTTTTTGTAATGGAGGCGTAAGCTATGACAGCGCGGTATCCGTGACAGGCTCAAATCCCACTGCATGGGACGCCATCAAAGCCAGCGATGCGGGTTATACATATACAGACTACGGTGGCGGCTTTATCTTTGTAGAGAGCATTGCTGGATGTGGTGGAAGCTGGGGGCCTGCATTTTATGTAAATGGTGAAGAGTCCAGTTTGGGAGTCAGCGGATACTACATCAGTGATGGAGATCAGCTTCAGTTTATTGGGCCCAACAATGACGGCCCGACTGCAGGCATTCTCTACTTTGCAAAGGTTCCAAGCATTGTAGGCAAAGGCGAGAGCTTCAAAATTAAAGTAATGGAAATATCTGCATATTCCTATGGTGGCTACGATCGTCCTTCCTCAGGTGCCGAGGTCACCGTTGGCAACGAGACATATGAGACGGGCAGCAATGGGTACACCGAAGAGATCACATTGGATTATGATGCATACTACTGCGTAGCTGCCGAGAAGGGCGGATATGTGGCCACGTACTACTTTTCAGATATTCCGTATATCCAATGCGGAGTCGGAGGGCCATACATCTGCAGCGTTACCGTCGGAGGACGGAGAGGAATCATCAAATACGACGAAAGCTCATCGATTAGCGGCGAAGGATTCAGCTCGATTCGATCCGTCTATGTAAATTCCGGCTTGCAATATCCGAGACGCTCGACAAAAGTTTACCAGAAGGGTTCAGGAAATTACTCTGTTGAGAAAATTATAAAGCAAAGACCAAGTGGAATCGACCTCAGTGAGTCTTCAGAATTAAATTACAGCCCATCTGAATTTGATGCCAATGGCCGAACTCTCAGCTACAGATCAAAATACGAGGACAGCATATACCAACAGAACTATCTAAAGGCTGCAGAATCCAGCGAAGTATTCCGTCAGTTAGATTTTCTTAACAAGGTTAGCCTGTACAACAACACCAGAGCAATCAATTTCACTTCAATGGCAGATTTTCAAGGAACTGCTGAGCTATCATCTCGTACATTTGAGGATGATGCATTCATAGCGGGCACGGTAAAGGCTCTGCCTGTGGAAGAGCTGTTTGAAGAATACACCGGCAGCTTCCAGATTTTCCAAAGAGGCCTTCTTCCCATGAATGAAAACGATGATGTAGATTGTGAAGAGGACTGCGAAATCGAATGCATGAAACATTGCATAGAAGACCTGGACTTCAGCGAAGAGTATTGCCAGAGCAATTGCACAGACTATTGCGATGATTATTGCATATCCGATGAAGAGGATTACGATCTGCTCCCATGCTGTGACGGAGGATGGGCAAATATGACAAAAGCAGACAAAATCGGGCATTCTGCAGAGGGCATATTCAACTGCACCGCCTGCAGAAATGCTGCAACTCCAGTATTGATAGGCAATAAGCCAAATGTTTAGAAAAATGGTGACGATATGAAATATATCCGAGCAGCCCTAGCTCTGTATATTGCCTTAGCAGCAGGAACAATTGATGGCACTTGCACAGAGTTCATTGCGGCAGCAATGGACTATCTTTTGTCCTGTCAGAACGAGGATGGAGGCTTTGGAGCCAATAAAGAATCAGATAGCGACATCAAAGATACATCCCTGGCAGTCATTGCTCTTGCTTCAACAGGCAAAAATCTGTCAGAATTCGCCATGAACAAGGGCGATCCTCTCGCGTATCTTCTGGAAAGGCATGAAGAGCTTGACAATTTAAGCAATGTTGAAGCACAAATTGGACGATATGTGGTGGCCCTCGCATCTGCTGGCCTGGATCCCAGAGACGTCAACGGAAAAAATTATGTGCAAACCTTGAAGAGCTTCATTCATCCCGATGGTGAAGTAGGCATGAAGAATTACATCTGGGATGATGCATGGGTCATAATGGCCCTCACTGAATGCAATGAGTCCCAATCAGATGAGGTGAACCGCGCTGTTGATCGCCTCAAGGCTCTGCAGACTGCAAAGGGTGGTTGGTCCTGGAGCGGAGGCTCGAACGGCGAGGACCCCGATACATCCGGCATAGTCTTGTGCGCGCTTCTGGACAGAGGTGAGGAGAACGGCTCAGATGTTGTCAAAAAATGTCTTCAGTATCTTTCGTCTGAACAGAACAACGACGGCGGATTTTCATCCCTTGGATCCAATGCGGCAACTGATGGCTGGGCGATAATGGCTATAAGAGCTGCCGACCAAAATCCTGCCGAATGGAGGGTAGGATCGAAAGATCCCATCGAACATCTCTTGAGCCTGCAAAAGGAGGATGGGTCCGTCTGGTGGAAGAGCGATAGCGAGGGAATGTCATTTGAATGGACTGCCAACATGATATTGGCCCTGGCTGGAGGACGCAATCCGCCATCAATTTTTTGAATTAATTGAATTCGAGAAGGAAAAGCTTAAATCAAATGATATTTTCTTTGATCAAATAGAGTTGATTTAAATGCGAATAAAAGCGCTCACAAGATGTCTATCAGCAATTATGATATTATGCTTGCTTCCGTTCCCGGCAAACGGACTTGATTTCACTTTGAAGATCTACGGCAATGCAAATCAAGACGACACAATCGATCAGCAAGATATCGATTGCATTGAAGGAATAATCAATGGCACTGTCGAGAACAATGAACTGGCCGATTCTAATTATGACGGCAAAATCGACCAGATGGACATCACTCAGATCAAGAGCATCATGAATGGAGATGAATCAAATCTAGTCATAAAGGATACGGCAAACCGAACTGTTTCCATCAAGATGCCTGTGGAAAGGGTCATCGTTCCCAGTGGCCTTACCGCTGAGGCCTTTAAGGTCTTAAAAGCCACAGACAGGATCGCAGGAGTATCTAACGCAATTCATGAGAAGGCCTACTTCTTCCCGGAGCTTTCCGACAGGCCTTCTGTTGGCGATTGGAAGATTGAAGACTATGAGGCAGCCATATCCTTGGACCCGGACCTTGTCATCAGCTACGAAAAGTGGCCACCCATCTCAGAGGCCGAGAAGAAACTTGCTCACATGGAGATTCCAGTCATTGTACTTGAGTTCACAGACCCTGCCCTGGTTACCGAAGAGCTGGTCAAGCTGAGCTACATTCTGAGCACCAATGGTGAAGAAGATCGATATCTTCAGTGGCGGTCCGGCTATGAGAAACAGATCCTTGATTTTGTGGCAAATCTCGGCCCGGATGAGATTCCAAGGGTCTTTCTAGAGACCAGCTTCAAAGGGCTAAACGATCTCGGAACATACGGAGAAGGAGCAAAGGGAAGCAAGGTGCTTGAGCTGGCCGGGGGCAGCAATATCGCAGGCAATTTTACAGAAGCCTATCCGCATGTGGACAGCGAATGGATCCTTACAGAAGATCCTGATGTCGTAATCAAGTATGCTTACAGCTCAGAGATCGAATGGGGATGGAATAGCACCGAGACGCCAGAGGCATCTATTGAAGAGATCTATAATCGCGATGCCTGGGAGAGCATAAATGCAGTCAAGAACAAAAGGGTATATCTTGTCAGCAACGAGCTGATGACGGGGCTTGACAGCGTGGTCGGATACCTCTATTGGGTCAAGCTGCTTCATCCGGAATTCCCTGTGAATCCGTCGGAGGCCTACGAGGAGTATGTGACCGAGTTTCTGGGAATGGAATACCCCGATTTGATCTTTGTTTACCCGGAACAATGATCATCGATATATCATTCGGATGGGGTTTCCTTGAAACTTATTTTTAGCATAATGATCCTCATTGCATCTGCATTTATTGGCACAATTGATGCTTCAGACTGGCCGCAGTTTCAAAATGACGCTCAACACTCCGGGATCAGCAAGGACAGTATTCCCGAACATCCGTCCATCATCTGGTCTGCCGATGTTGAGAGGATAGATGCCACGCCAATAGTCACCGGAACGACGGTTTATGTCCTGGCTGGAAACGGCACGCTCTATGCCTTTGATCTCCGGAAGG
>JAJRAX010000176.1 GCA_028679775.1 Methanothrix sp.
CTGCCAATGCCTGATTATAGAGATACCTGTAAGTATCAATAGCCAAGTCTAACGAAGCTTCTTGTTGCTTGTTAGGTTACATCCTGAACTTGTAGGCAGTCTTCATCCCTATCCCTGCTCCATCAAAATATTTATGGACCCCTAACTAGATATCTATTTCGCTTCAAGTTCAATAGCAGTAGGTACGGCATTCATCCCACCCCCTGAAGGGAGCGGGTCTTCTGCCTGCTTTTCTATAATGAAAATAGTTGCTCCATCACTGAAGATATACCCTTCGATCACTTCAATGCATCAAGGTCCAGGATAGATGACCTCGATGTTCTCCATATTGAGGATGAGCTTTCGAAGCTCCTCGCAGTTTATGGGGTGCTTGAACTCGCTACACATTTTCACCCTTTCGGATAGGTCCCCAAGCTCCTTGTCCTTCAGGTAGTAGCCCATCCTCTGGGTGATATATTTGAGAGCCTTGGCTCCGGTGTGCTTACCGATGATGATATGTCTGGCGGCGCCCACAAGCTCAGGAGAGTAAAGCTCATAGGTCCTGGGCTCCTCAAGGACGGCAGCCACATGAATTCCAGATTCATGGGCAAAAGCGTTAGTTCCCACTACGGCCTTATTCCTGGCCACCGGGACGCCTGAGTATCCTTCGACCAGCTTGGAGAGGTCCTTGATCTTGGTGAGATCGTAAGCCCCCTGGTCGTAATGCAGGCGCAGGGCCACCAACAGCTCCTCTAAAGGCGTGTTGCCGCTTCTCTCACCAATGCCGTTCACAGTGGTGTGCAACTGCTTTGCTCCGGCCTCAGCTCCTGCCAGGGTATTGGCGAGAGCAAGTCCCAGGTCGTCGTGACAATGCATGCAGATGGGGATCTTGACGACCTTCTTCAGCTCGCTGATCATGTAGTATGTAGTGCGCGGATTCATGATTCCCACTGTATCGGCCACGCTGATGTAGTCGGCATGGTATTCCTCTGCTTTCTTGTACAGCTTCTTGAGGATCTCAAAATCGGTACGCGTGGCATCCTCGGCGGAGAAGCGCACAATCAAGCCATGATCTTTGGCGTACTCGACGGTCTGCAGAGCGCATGATATGGCCTCAGGACAGCTCATGTGCAACTTGTGCTTGAGATGAAGATCTGATGTGGCGATGAAGACGCTGACCATGTCCACACCGCATTCTATAGCGGCATCGATATCTTTTTTGACGGAGCGGGAGAGTGCAGAGATCTTGGCATCAAGCCCCAGATTGCAGACCTCCTTTACTGCGTTCATCTCCGCAGCAGAGACTACCGG
This sequence comes from Methanothrix sp., assembly GCA_028679775.1. Lineage (GTDB taxonomy): Archaea > Halobacteriota > Methanosarcinia > Methanotrichales > Methanotrichaceae > Methanothrix. The sequence continues at coordinate 1,291 of JAJRAX010000176.1, forward strand.
AAAGCCAGCCTCGATTACCTCAACGCCGATCTCATCCAGCCTCAGAGCAATATCCAGCTTCTCATCAGCTCGAAAGACCACTCCCGGCATCTGCTCGCCATCGCGAAGGGTCACATCGCAGATCTCAATGTCGAGAGAAGGTGTCTTGGCGGTGGCCAGGAACTGATTGAGGGAGTAGTCTTGCATAACAGAATTACAGTGAGGATTCATTACATAAATCGGTTTCGTCGGAAGGAGCATTCCGGCTGCAGAAGGTCTTTACGATAGATTAACAAGAATATGTAAGACTGACAAAACGCTCAAGTATCCAACGGCACCTCACCTCAGGATGAAATACGATGCCGAAGGTGGGACGAACAGGGTGAAAGAAAGCATCGGCGGCGCTCGCCTTTCCTGAGATCAGCTCAAATCCGTCCGGAAGAGTCGCGGAATAGTTATGGAGATGATAGCCCTCGATAAAGCGCGGCTCGCCGAGAAGTGGACTGTCCCTGAGGATTTCCATTTTCACCAGGCCTATCTGGGGATGAGGCAAAATCGATCCGCCATAAACCGCGGCAATCACCTGCATGCCTGCGCAGATTCCTAGAAGGGGCTTTTTTTGGCATTTTATCCAGGAGAGGGCCTCTAAATGTTCGGCATAATCATTGTCCTTCAGAGCGGTTCCACAGAGGATGATCCGTTCGCAGGCGTCTAGCGCCTCCTTTGTGACCTGAGAGTAATGCAGCACATAAGTACGGCGGCCCAATTCATTCAGTGCATCTCTGATGGGGTGTACGAACTCGTAATGGGACAGAGAATCAGGGACAGAGCATAGGTCGACCAGCAGTATGGCATTATCATGGGACTGACACGCCTCATCTGCTAGATCATCGTTGCAAGCGTTCTCTTCATCCGTATCCAGGAATTCATCACCTATCGATTTGTCCACCAGCCTCATGTCTTCTATAACAAAATGACCCCGGTAGTTGGCATAGCTAGTGGAGGACTTCAGTATCTCGATTCGCTTCTTGAAGAGGGGGCTGTCCAGGACGAAGGTCTCCATCTCACCGCCTTCTCCGGAGGGATTGATTTTGTATTTCTTTTGCAGAACTGCCAGCCGATCGATGCGTTCAATGGTTAACGATGCACCAAGCCACTCTGCACCAAATGGATAGGCATAGACGCCGGAGATAATGACACAGAAGCCCTCTTTGAGCAGCAGTCGCAGGTAATCGAGCTGATTGGTCTGCCAGAGGGGACAGTAGCACCATAGGTCCAAGTCGCGGCAGATCTTCTGAACCCTGGCTGCCTGGTATACGGAATCGATGGCGCCGGTGACAATCCCCTCGATTGCGTACCTGTCTCGTGCCGCGGATATGGCTAGAGTCAGGTCATCCAGCTCGTCTTCCTTTCCGCCCTGGGTGGGCCAGGCAAGAAGAGGAATGCCCATAGCCTCTGCCTGAAGGTCAGTGCGACGGATGTTCGGGGTATGGAACATGTAGCTGTCGGGGTTCGTGGAGACCATGGTAATCAGGCAGGCTACCTGGTCTCTTTCCGATGCCCGGCGGCAGGCAAAGACCGAGTCCTTTCCGCCGGAGAAGAGCACTGCCAGTTTCATCAGAAGAGAGAGAGCGAGCTGCCAGATAAAAAGGATGCTGAAACTGGATGTCGAACCGAGCTAATCCAGATCAAGCATCCTCCAGATCTGTTTCATGTCCAGATGGGCGGCGGTGGCCGTTGCGAGTCCGGCAAAGGGCGAGGGCTTTTGCACAGGATTTTCATTTGGTGAAGGAACGCGGTACTGGCCCTGGACCTGACCGGGAGTCTTGCGGCATCTGAGGAAGTCGAGAAAAGTCCCTCGAAAGTTTTCGTTGTCGAAGAGGCCATGCAGATAAGTTCCAATCACAATGCCACTCTTCGAGACTGCGCCGTCATCTCCGAAGGCGCTGGCCTCGTTGGGGCGCGTCACTCCCATGTGAATCTCGTAGCCGCCAACGGCCTGGCCTAGGATGGGCCCCAGGATGGGACCGCCGCCCGTGACCACCTTTTTCACCTGAACAGTCCTTTTCTCATAGAGATCAAAGCGGGTCACCGCATCTAGTAGACCTAGGCCCGGAACGGTTCCCACTGTGTCCTCGATGCCGCAGTCGATGATCTCCCGGCCGAGCATCTGGTAGCCTCCGCAGATGCCCAGAACCGGAGTATCCCGCAGCGACACTATCTGGTCGGCCATGCCCGTCTCCTGCATCTCTAAGAGGTCGGAGACAGTGTTCTTGGTTCCTGGGATAATCACCGCATCCGGGTGGCCCAGATCATCGGTGAGGCTCACGTATCTGACGTGGGCCTGCCGCTCCAATGGCTCGAAGTCTGTGAAGTTGCTGATGCGCGGCAGCCGGATCACAGCAATCTCCACCTGGCCCCCAACGGCCGCACCTTTTTTGTCACCCAAAGAGACGGAGTCCTCTGATGGAATGGCCAGGTCGAGGTATGGCAGGACGCCCAGTACTGGCACGCCTGTCAGCTCCTCAAGCCTTGAGAGACCTGTGCCCAAGATGGCCGGGTCGCCACGGAATTTATTGATAACCAGACCCTTGACAAGCGGGCGGATGTCGTCTGGCAGGAGATCTACGGTTCCGTAAAGGCTCGCAAAGACCCCGCCTCGCTCGATGTCGCCCACAAGGATGATTGGTGCCTGGAGACGGCGGGCAACGTAGATGTTGGCGAGATCCCGGTCGAAGAGGTTGATCTCAGCGGCTCCGCCTGCGCCTTCTACTACTATGTAGTCGTAGTCCTTCTCAAGCTCTTTGATGGACCGGTCCACCACTCCTTTGAGGCTCTCGATATCTCGGTAGTACTGCTCAGCGGATTTGTCGGCCATTGGTCGTCCCAGGACTATGACCTGAGAGGTGCGGTCACCCTTGGGCTTGAGCAAGATGGGGTTCATGAACTCTGTGGGCTCGACTCTGGCCGCCCAGGCCTGCACAGCCTGAGCAATGCCGATCTCTGAGCCGTTCTTGGTGACCCATGAGTTGAGACTCATGTTCTGAGACTTGAAGGGCGCGACCTTTAGGCCCCGATCAGAGAGAAGGCGGCAGAGAGCTGCAACGAGAGTGCTCTTGCCGGAGTGAGAGGTGGTGCCGAGGACCACGAGAAAGCGAGACATGCGCGAGGAGAGGGCGTGCAAGTTTATTTGTCTTTTGGAAGATAGAGTTTTCTGATGCTCATCAGATCCTACTTCATTTGGCACTTATCCACAAGCGCCATCAACACATCTGTGTCTTTTAGCATCCCCACAAGCTTTCCGCCGGATGTGATCACAGGCATCTGGTCGATCCGGTTCTTGTGCATTGTCGCCGCACATTTGCCCACATCATCCTTCTTGAAAGCCGTGATGGGCGCAACCATTGCCTCGCGAACAAGGATGTTCTTGAGCTGGATCCTAGAGACCGTGTAGTACTTGCTGATGGTCTGCATTACCCGGTCCCACATCCAGACGTCATCTCCATCGTTCGCAGACATATCGGTCTTCTCGACTGTGTCTTCGATCACGCTGGCTTTGATGAGATCCCGGTCAGAGATCATGCCCACCAGCTTGAGGCTGGTATCTATGACAGGGCAGGCCTGAACAGCCGCAAACTCCATGATCGATCCTGCCACGGGAAGAGGCATCTCGCTCCAGAGGACGGATGTCTCCTTCTCCAAATAAAGCTCGACCTTCTCTTTGATGTCCAGTTCCGCAGCAACCTGAACCAGATCTGCAACGGTGACGATTCCGACAAGCTTCTTCTCCTCGACCACAGGAAGCCTTCGGATATCATGCTCGATGAGAAGCTTTGCCGCCTCGACTATGCTCATTTCAGGGCTGATCATCACTGCATCGCGAGTCATTAGCAGAGCAGTCTGGTCTTCCTCGCGGTTGCTGAGCAGGTCGGTCCTGGTGATCATGCCCACGACCTCGCCTTTCTTGATAACTGGAACCCCGGAGACCTTTCTGTCCTGCAAGACCTTCAGGACATCGTCCCTGCTGCCAGGAATGGTGACGTAGGCCACGTCCCGGACCATTATATCCTTGACAAAAATGCTCAAGTGCGCTCCCTCGGAATTGTCAGAACAGGGATCTTGGAGTTTCTGACCACCTTCTCGGCAACGCTTCCGAGCAAGAATTTGTCAAGGCCAGTCCTGCCCACTGCACCCATTATTATGATGTCCATCTTGGCTGACTCTGCGTAGCTGATGATCTCGCTGCCGGGATTTCCCTCAACTACCACGCCCTCATAGGCGACGCTCTTCTCCCGTGCCTGATCTTCAACATGCTTAAGAGCCTCCTTTCCCTCTTTGAGCAGAAGCTCCCGGATGCTGAAGAGAAGCATATCATCAGGCAGGTGGCTAGTCCTGTTGGTGTCTGCCACGTAAATGGCCGTCACCTTTCCGCCCGATATCTTTCCCAGGTCCAAGGCTATATTGGCCGCTCTGTATCCGTGCTCTGATCCGTCGGTTGCCACAAGAATCTTCTCAAACATGATTAACCTCTAAAGGATAGCTATTATGTCAGATGGCCCGGCCCGTCTCACAATGCTGGAAAGAGGGGACACAGATCCCCACAGGTTATTCGAATTTTTGTTCAGGACCATCACTTTAGCCTCTTTTCCTTCCAGAATGGAGCCCAGCCTCTGATCGAGCCCAATTATCTTAGCACCGTTTAGCGTGCACATCTTAAATACCTGTCTATCGTCATGCAGCAGAACCTTGTTGAGAAGATGCATCTCTTCAAACATATCAGGAGAGTTTAACATGACGTTATCCGTTCCAACTGCCACGCTGATGCCTTGGTGCACCATCATCTTCACATCAGGCAGACCTGCACCGGTCATGAGATTGGATCTGGGACACACAACCACAGGGATGCCGGCCCTGGATACAGATTTCAGGTCATCCTCCTTCGCCCGGCTCAGGTGAACCAGAAAATCCGGCTGAAGGGTCAAGGCGCTCAGTATGTCATCCCTTCCGGCCTCACCTGCATGAATTCCCACTGCCTGACCGGCTCTCCGAGCCTGCGCCACTAGAGCACCAACGACCTCCTCCGAGAGATCACGGGTGCTGCTAATTCCTAGCCCCCAGCAGCTTTTTGGTGCGTCCTTCTGACCGGCTCCTGGCCGCCCCAGAATGCGTGCGAGAAGAGGCATTCCCTCGAGGGCCTCCACCAGCATGGCCACGCCCTCAGCTCCGCCCTCCCGAAAATCGACAAACGCGCAAGTACCTGTGGCCACCATCTGCTCAAGGCTTCGTCTCATGCCCTCCACGATTCGGGCCCGCGGCGTATCTCCCAGCATTTTTGACTTCAGTCCCCCAGGACCGACCAGATCGGATAGCGGAAGATACGGTGGATCCTTGAAGGCCGAGTCGCCCAGATGGACGTGCGCGTTCACAAAGCGCGGGCAGACCAGCCCCTCAAAGTCGGCATCAACATGCTCTCTGCCAAACTCACGGATGATGCCATCTCTGATGCTGATGTAGCCCTCCTCGGCAGAAAAATCATCGCCATAGATGATGGTTCCCTGAATCAGGATCTCACGCGATCGAGGCATAGACTGAAATGGTCCGGCAACCTATTTAGCTCCTCTTTGACAGACAAATTAAGCGGTTCCTCGCCATTATTGATGAAGAAATCGCGAAGAAATAAAGAAGATCTGAAAACCAAAGATGATCCAAGGTGTAAAAACTTTGAAGAGGCCTTTTGTATTCATAAACAGCGCCATGAGCGCAGACGGCAAGATCAGCTCTGTAGAGCGCACTCAGGTCAGGATCTCCGGAAAGGCGGATCTCGCCAGAGTGGACGCTCTCCGGGCTCGTAGCGATGCAGTCATGGTCGGCGCAGGAACGGTTCTGGCCGATGACCCCGGCCTGAGGATCAAGTCCGAAGATTTCCGCAGGGAGAGGCTGGAGAAGGGGCTCTCGGAAAATCCGCTGAGAATCGTAGCCGACAGCCGAGCGAGAACGCCCGCTACAGCCAAAATACTGGGCGAGGGGTGCCTGCTGGCCGTGGCCGAATCTGCCCCGCAGGAGAGGCTGGATTGTCTCGTCCAAAGGTGTGAGATAATCGTATGCGGAAGAGAGAGTGTTGATCTCAATGAGCTGTTCGCTCGGCTCGCCCAGCGGGGCGTTGAGCGGATAATGGTGGAGGGGGGAGCTACGCTCAACTGGTCGCTCATCAATCTCGGCCTGGTGGATGAGATTTATGTCTACGTTGGGGCCACAATCATCGGTGGAGAGAGGGCGCCCACGCTCGTGGATGGAGAAGGTTTCCGAAAAAATTTTCCGCGGCTCATGCTAAGCTCAGTGCAGCAGTTGGACGAAGGAGTTCTCCTCAAGTGGACGCCGACAGTGCCGACGTCATCAGACAAGAGGCCCTGAAGAATCAATCTCGCTTGACAACGAGGACAGGGATCTTTGAGCTTCTCACCACCTTGTCGGCAACGCTGCCCAAAAGGAAACGATCCAGCCCCGTGGCACCCATTCCGCCCATAACTATGAGGCCGATTCCCTCTTCTTCCGAGAC
>JAJRAX010000357.1 GCA_028679775.1 Methanothrix sp.
ATTCGCCGCGGTCGGCGGTGACAAGATCGCTCAGCCCGTCACCGTTGAGGTCCGTGGCGACAATGTCGCACGGATTGGGCCCCACGGGCGTCCACTTCTTGCTCTGGACAAATGTCTCGGAGCCTGCTGCAAATGCGAAGGTTACGAAGAGAAAACTGGAAATGCAATACACGTTGAATCGAAAAGCAGGAATCGTCAATCGTCAATCCTCTTTGGCGAGCCGGGCCGCCAGTTCAATGGCCTTACATAAACTGTGCTCTCGAGCGATGCCGCATCCGGCAATGTCGTACGCGGTGCCATGGTCCACAGACGTGCGAACAATCGGGATGCCCAGCGTCACGTTCACCCCTTCGTCCATGGCGATGAGTTTCAACGGGATGTGACCCTGATCGTGATACATGGCCACGACCAGGTCAAATTCCCCTTCCCACATTCTACGAAATACCGTGTCCGGCGGATACGGCCCCGAACACGCGATCCCCTCACCGCGGCACTCCTCTACGGCGGGCAGAATTTCGCGCTGTTCTTCATCGCCAAAAAGTCCGGCTTCCCCTGCGTGTGGGTTCAGCCCCGCAACGGCAATCGAGCGTCGCGGCAACCCGAGCCGGGTCAACGTCTCATGCGCAATCCGGATAGATGTGGCAATACGGTCTTGCCGGACCTCCTCGATGGCCTCGCGCAAAGCGCAATGCGACGAGATATGAACGATACGCATGCGGTCCGTAAACAGGCACATCCGATAGTCCGGGCTGGCCGTCATTTCCGCCAGCACCTCCGTATGGCCCGAGTAGCTATAGCCGGCCAGATGGATGCCTTCCTTGTTGAGAGGACATGTCACAATACCGTCCACCTTGCCCGCGAGGGCCGAGCGAATCGCGGCCTTCAGCCACTCGACGGCGCATCGGCCCGCTTCACGATCCAGTTGCCCTGGACGCCGTACCGGCGCGGCGAGGCCGCATTCCATGACAGGCACAATGGTTGCCTCGTCTTCGATGTCCGCTGCGCCATTGACAACCACGAACCGCGGACACGCCAGAGCCCAATGACGAACCGATTCCAGCGTCGAAACACTTCCGAACACGAGCGGGCGGAAAACGTCGAACAGCTCAGGCCGCGATAACGCCTTTACCAGAATCTCCGGCCCTACGCCGTTCACGTCGCCCAACGTCAGTGCAAGTCTTGGTCTCATTCAGTACCCCGCGTGATGAACAACTCAACGAATTCGCATAGCATACGGCATCCGTCCGAGTTGCGCCAAATCGCCGCCATCCGCCGCAGTTCGCTGTTCGGTGTGGCACGAGATATGGTAGACTTCGACCCACAAGGAGGACCGTGATTCGTGCCTGACTTGACAGCCCATTATGTTGTATCGGTAGTGGCGCGTGATCGCGTCGGTATTATTGCCGATGTCAGCCAGACTCTCTACGATCTAGGCGCAAACCTCGAGGCCCTGAGCCAGACCGTCGTCTGGGAATGGTTCACGATGATCATCTGCGCCGCCTTCCCGGAACATGTCAAAGCAGACGATA
>JAJRAX010000177.1 GCA_028679775.1 Methanothrix sp.
CGCATCGTCGGCTGGATGAAGGACTTCTGGCCACCCAAGAAGTAAAGCTGCAGTTGGAAATGCTTAAGTCATGTGCCCCACGCGGGCACATAACCCTTATTTTATTGAGATTGATGATTATGAACTCTACAAGATACGCAATTGTGCTTCTGGCAACCATCTTCATGGTTTTGGCTACAAGCGCCTCTGCCCAGTGGTCGCAAGGCGGATCTATGGTCTACATGGGTGACCTGAACCTGGTGGCATCTTCATTTAGCAGCGGAAATGCCGAGAAAGGTGCAGCAGCGTCCTCAGAGCCATTGGCCGCAAACAATACCACTGAAAACAGTACATCACAGAACAACAATACGATAGAAGAAACCGCAGCATTCAGCTCGGCACTTGTTCCCTCTGCAGTTGCAGCAGAGCCAACCGGCAAGGCCGTCCTGGATCTCTCCAACTATGCCAGTGACAGGACAAAGAGCAACCTGACAGGATACACCAACATAATGTATCCCATCTCCGGCTCTCGGGGCAGCACAACCTCTACGGCAGGCGGCGGCAGTGGATGCGGCGGGTGCGGATAAGCTTATAACCTATTTCCCTTTCTCTTTTTGCAGGCTCTAAGAAAGTCTCCCGGAAACCCCCGGAATGATGCACTATGGACATGAGTGTAGCTTGCTATCATATTTCCTTCGCGCAGGCCATCCCATCCGTCTTTGATGCCCGACCCTCTTCCCAGACGAACAGCGTACCTGACATTCTCGTCCATCAACATCTCAGAATGGTGGAACTCGTGGCCCATGATTGCTGTGCCCTTCGGCCCCAGCGGGCAGTCCTCTACTATTTGCCCGTGGACATAGCTGACCACCCGCACGTTTCCTTGCCTTGATTTTCCTGGAACCAATCCAACCATCTCGTGTCGGCAACCATCCCACTCGATCTCTCGCCCAAGATACATCAGACCACCGCACTCAGCATAAATGGGCAGGTCCTTCTCGTGTGCCCGCTCTAAAGCGCTCTTCATCCCGGAGTTTTCAGATAATTCAATGCCATAAAGCTCCGGGTATCCGCCACCGATGTATATGCCGTCCAACTCTGGAAGAGATCTGTCGTGAACAGGGCTGAATGGCACCACCTCTGCCCCTGACAGCTCCATCATCTCCAGGTTGTCTCTGTAGTAGAAGTTGAATGCCTCGTCCCTGGCAACTCCAATTTTGAGGCCCTGGCCTAGGGAGTTCTCTTTGTAGAGCTCGGGCTCGACTTCTGGTAGAGGTTCCGCGGTTCTCGCGATATCCAGGATGCGGTCAATGTCGAGGCTGTCCTCCACAATCTGGCGGATCCTGTCAACCCTCTCCGCAAAGCCTTCGTGTCGGGTCTTGCCCTCCAGGACAGGCACCAGCCCCAGGTGACGCATGGCCAGGTGCATCTCCTCATTTCTGCGGATCACCCCCACTACCTCGACCCCAGCATAGCGCTTTATCTCTGCGATAGCCTTCTGGGCGTGCCTTTCGCTTCCAACCTTGTTGAGGATTACTCCCAGAAACTGCACCTGAGGATCAAAGTCCATGTAGCCCTTGACCAAAGCTGCGCAGCTTCTCGTGATGCTCCTCGCATCCACAACGAAGATCACCGGTGTCCTTAAAAGCTTGGCAATCTGCGCGGTGCTTCCTATGTCGCCATCGTAGCCCTCGTACAGCCCACGCACGCCTTCGACCACCGCGATGTCCGCATTCTTTACAGCATGACTGTAAATCTCCCTGATAGATGCTTCGTTCATGAGGCAGCCGTCCAGGTTTCGGCAGTTTCTGCCAGTTATCCAGGTGTGGTAGCTCGGATCGATGTAGTCCATAGCTACCTTGAATGGCTGCACCGAAAGCCCTCTGCCTCGCAGTGCTGAGAGCAGCCCGGCCACAATCGTGGTCTTGCCGCTTGAGCTTCTGTCTCCAGCGATCAGAATGCGTGGACAGTCCGCAGCCATGCGATCTCCTCGGTTTCCAGACCTGTTCTCACAAGCTTACTCCATGGATAGCTCTCGAAGTCTATCATCGCTAAGCGGCTTAGGCTCTCTCGGCTCGGCGCCGGCCATGATCTCGCGGGCCAGGGCCCGGTAGACATCCGCGATGGCCGAATCCGGTGCACCCTCGATGGTCGTCACCGCCTTCCTCTCGCATTGCTGCACAATTGGGTCTTTGGGAATGAAAGCCACCAGCCGGCTGTTCAGCTCAGAAGCAAACCTCTCTGCAATCTCTTTCTCCCGTCCGGCAGCCGCTTCTCGCGAATTGCATATCACTCCGGCGAGAGGCGTTTTCAGGCGAAGCAGTCCCTTGCTGATGTTGTTGGCGGCATACAGCGGCATGTACTCTCCGGAGGTGATAATGTATGCTTGGCTCACCAGCCCCTTTCTGATCGGAGCAGAAAACCCGCCACAGACGATATCCCCCGGCACATCGTATAAAACCAGGTCCACCTCATCGAGGACTTTAGAGACCTTGCGCAGGAAGTCGATGGCTACGATTATGCCACGCCCAGCGCAGCCCACCCCAGGCTCCGGACCGCCTACTTCAATGCACCGCACATTCCTGTATCCACGAAAAACGACATCATCTTCTTTGATCTCTTTGCCTGCTAAAATGAGATCCATCATTGTCGGAATCCTTCGTCCGACCAAAGTTATGCTAGAGTCGCTTTTGGGATCGCAGCCCACCACAAGTACCCTGTGGCCATCTTCGGCACAAGCGGCGGCTATGTTCGAGGCAGTGCACGACTTGCCAATACCACCTTTGCCGTATATCGCAACGTGTTTAATAGATGACATCTAACTCCGGTTTGCTTGTAGATCCTCCATAGGATATACAGCTTATCCAGGAATGATTGTTGTGGGGTGGGTAGAAATCAGGGCAATTCATTTGGTCGCAGTGGCAATGCTAGCATTGATTTTCGGGCTGGCTTCGCAGTCTTTTGCGCAAGTTCCGGTAGAAGCTGCTTATGTTCGCGGCCATTTCAGTGACGGAGATGATATCTGGAGAGCAAGCGATTTCGGCTGGTTTTATTATGACCTGGATGAAGATCAAGGCGGCGAGGAGCTGCATATCGACCTGGATGGACGAACTGTGGAGAAGGGAAATCTCGTTTATTCCTCAAAGGTCTGGTCCAAGGAGTTCAAGTACGAGCCATGGGGCAGATATCAGGTAGTGGCGCTGTTTGGCAAGCAGTACTTCGCCGGCTATCCGAAAAGCAGCTTCACCGATGAGGTGAGCTCTATAGAGAAAGGTGAGCTGAGGACCATCCTCCTCGATGAGGACACTCCATCGACTTTGAAATTCAATTCAACGATTGCTCTACGAGGTGGCTATGTTCTGGCAGTTCCTGAGGTTTCCGAGAAGAAAGGCTCAGTGAATTTCCTTCTGCTCAAAGATGGCAAGCCGGTTTATGCTTCCGTGGTGGACATCGGAGATACGTTCGTCTACAAAATAAATGATATTCCGGTGATCCTGGTCCATCTGGCTAATGCCATGAGAGGCAACGATGACGGCCTGGCTGAGATCGACGCAGTCTTTCAGGTGAGCGATGAGCCTTACTTCAAGATCTTTGACGGTGGCCAGATAGGAAACATGATGCTCAGCCATTACTCCGAGGAGGACATGGAGTTTGAAAACAACAGGACATTGACCTTTAGCCGGGACTCCATGGTACCGCTGACTCCTGATCTGCAAATAATGGTCCTCGATATGCCGGATCTGGTCTACTATCCGATGGGCGGGATATTTGATTACGGCATCCACGAAATTCGCGGGCCGACATTCAGTGGCACTTCGTCCATTCCTGGCACTATGGGAAAATATAATACAACGGTTGCAGCAAGATGGGATTCATCAAATTATAGCGGGTTTTTCTTTGATCCGGAAAATCTTATCGGCTCGGAGCATCTCATAATTCATAGGTTCAATGGCAGATCAGTCATGCCAACCTCACAACCGCGAGCCTTTGAAGCCAACAACACAGTAGTCCAGGATGGCCTCCAGTATACCTCATTTGTTCAGGCCAAGGATTTTGAATACAAACCCTGGGGCCACTATTTCGTCGTCAATTTTCCTGGTTTTTCCGCGCCATGGTTTGCTGGATATGATTCATCCATGGAAGATGAAAGATCATCAAAAAGCCTTCTTGAGAGAGAGTACCTCGGCATGGTGCTCTTGGATATGGAGCTGAAGACTAAGATATTGGCCGGGAATTATTCACTCAATGAAGGATACGAGATGCGCATCCGGGATGTTGATAACGACAGCATCTTCATTCAGCTTCTGAAAGACGGCATTGCGGTGGACGGTTCGGTTGTAAAGTCCAATTCCACTTATGTATATGAAAAAGATCTCGAAGATGTCAAGGATATGCCGATAATTATGATCCATTTCAGCGGCGTTTTCGATGATGGTAAGGATCGTTTTGCCATAATCGACGGCATCTTCCAGATTTCCGATCAATACATTCTCCCTATTGAGCCAGGTCGAGGCATGGGTGAATTAGAGGTTGTGGCAGTTCTGCCATCTCAGATTATCATGATAAATACCGACAGGATAAACTTCAATCGCGACTCAAATGTCAATATCGGACCTGGAATAGACGTCCGGGTGGCTGACAACGATACCTTCCGGTACTATCTCTATACTTCCGCTTACGTTGTTCCATCGCCTGAACCTCCCATGATCAATGTTCAGAGAAATGTGTCTTCGTCGGGGTCGGCGAACTTCAGCATGATCGTCCAAGCGGCTGAGATCCGCCAGGTCCTCGTGAGCATTCTTGATTCGAACAACCGGACCGTCTTCACCCGTGATATCACTTCATCCGGGAAGGGTTCGGGTGAGCTATGGGGTTTTGGCTTGACATGGAATGCCACGACCAGACAGATTGGCGACAATAATAGCGTTGTCCTGGATGCAGGCAAGGGCCCGTTGATGGGATTTCTTTACCTGAACAGATCGGCTCCTCCTGTGCAGGTCTATATTACAATTGACTCACAGGGGAAAATCAGCGGAATAACCAGTGGGGCGTCCGTTTATTACATAACTCGCGACGAGTATGCCAAGCTCAATCTCACTCTTGACTATGACTCCATGCTGGCCAATAGCACCGCTAGAAATGATTTCTTCCAAATTGAGCCGGGAGAGAGCATACTGCAATTTTTCGATCTCTTGAACACCGGATGGACTCCTAGCGGCATCAATTATACTCTGCAGGGCAACCTCGATTCTCTGGAGCCCAGCGTCAGGGTAGCAGGGGCGAGGCCTGGTCGATACGAACTGCGGGTGCGGGTGGAAAACGCTGTCAATGCCATCTGGGCCATGGGCGAGTTTTTCAATGTGACTTCTACCGAGATGCGAAACATCTCTTTAGCCTCTGTTCAGGCCTCCCCTGGAGGTCAGGCGACTGTTCAGTTGGCCGTACCAGGGCCCGGCGGAAACAAGACGGTTAACATAACATATGACGCAACCAAGCTGACGCCTTTGACTATCTCAGGGGACGATAAAGCCACCTGGCAGGTAAACGCTACAAGTGGAGAGATCGGCGTTCTTTTGCCTGCTGGCTGTGATGCTGCTAACCTCACATTTGCTGTCAAGAAGGGCATCTCCGCAAATGATACAGTCGATCTGAATATAACTGGCATGAGCGGATTTGAGGCCGATGTCGTCTCCAACGGTGCCATCAACATTGTCAAAGGAAAGACAAGCCCAGCTCTGGGACTTCTGACCTCTCTTGCGACGCTGGCAGCAGGAGCCTGGGCCAGGCGGAGAAAGGATTAGGTATGATCTCTGGCGGCCTTCTTGATGGCCCTTCCGAGAGCCGTGCTCATGGCTTCGATCTGGCTTCTATCATCTCCTCCTGTTGCAGAGATCGCCAGGGTGAAGCGACCGTTGTAGGCCAGCGCACGCAGCAGGTGGCTGAAGTTTTCTAGGTCCATGCCGGATAGGGTGCTGGACTGGAGGCTGAAGTTGCCCTGGTAGCCGGGCTCGCCGAAGCGCAC
>JAJRAX010000178.1 GCA_028679775.1 Methanothrix sp.
AGAGCTGTAGGCGTCACAATCACCGGCGCCTTCGACGATGCCCTGGCCTCGATCTTGGGTGGAATGGTGGTCACCGACAACAGAAATATGCTGCTCATGAAACGGGAGGAGTTCAACTCGCCAGTCATGCTCCTGGTTCCAGAAAAGAAGATCTTCTCGAAGGATACCAATGTCTCCCGTTCCAGGCTCATCGCCCCTGTTGCCGATGTGGTCTACGATCTGGCCATGAATGGCGACTATGCCAGGGCTATGACCATAAACGGGCTGGCCTACTGCGCTGCTTTGGGCCTGCCGGTGGAGCCCATGTTAACAGCCCTGGAGGCTGGCGCTCTTGGTGCGAGCCTATCTGGAACCGGTCCGGCCTACGCCGCAATAATCGATGAAAGTCTCATGGACGGTCTGAAGAGGGCCTGGAGGCCTCTGGGCGGAAAAGTGATAAGAACGAGGTCCAATAATAGGAGCGCATCCAAAGGCCGGGGGATTTGATGGGTCTACAGGAGCATCGGAGCGAAATTGAGGAGATCGACGAGCAGATTATAAAGCTTATCAATCGCCGCATCAGCATCTCTAAAAAAATTTTTGAGGCAAAGAGGTTGGAGGGCAAGCCGATCAGCGATCCTGAGCGCGAGAAGAGGGTCCTATCACGGGCGACAGACCTAGCGACAGAGCTGAACCTGGATGCTGGGGCGGTGAAAAGCATCTTTCAGACCCTGATTGCCATGAGCATCAACAAGCAGCAAGAGCTGCAGGGACGAGATCAAGGATAATTATGGTCGATATTGCTGTAATTTCGGGATCCAAATCCGATCAGGCAATCGTGGACAGGATTACAGAGAGGCTGGCCAAGGGCGGGGCATCCTTTGAGCATAAGGTCCTCTCTGCACACAGAAATCCCCGAGAGCTGGAGGAATACATATCAGAGACTGATGCTCGCGTCTTCATTGGCGTCGCAGGCCTCTCTGCTGCGTTGCCAGGCGTCATCGCCTCGAAAACAGCGCGCCCTGTAATCGGCGTGCCGGTGAGTGCAAAACTGGGTGGTCTGGATGCACTTTTATCAATTGTGCAAATGCCTCCTGGAGTCCCCGTGGCCTGTGTGGGAATCGATAATGGAGACAATGCGGCGTTATTGGCTCTCAGAATTCTCGAATCGGGAAGATAGCTATTTATACAATGTCAGTGAGATAAACGCATCAAAGGTGGGATAGGATGTACAAGCGGATATTGATTGCTACAGATGGCTCAGATAAATCTAAGATAGCCGCTGAGGAGGGCATGGAGCTCGCTAAGGCACTCGGCGCGCAGGTTATAGCGCTCAACGTAATTAATGAGGTCGTTATTGCCAGTGCCGTAAGACAGCTTGGGGCCGATAGAAAGGATGTCGAATCCAAGTTAGAAAAAGCCGGCGGAAAAGCAGTTGACGAACTCAAGGCTATGGGAGCCAAGATGGGCGTCAATGTAGATACAATCGTAAGAATTGGAGCACCCGCAAATACAGTCATAGATACTGCCGGAGCAGAGAAGGCAGACTTGATTGTCATGGGAAGCCATGGCGAGTCCGGTGCCTCTAAACTCTTGATTGGCAGCGTAGTGCAGAAAGTCCTCTACTGGGCAACGATCCCAGTGCTGGTAGTGAGATGAGTTCATGGAAGCTATTGTATTAGGCGAAACCTTAGTTTACACCTCCTTTGCCGTGGTCTTTGTGCTTGGTGTAGTTCTGGGTTACTTCGTGATCAGCCTCATTGGTTCAAGCTGAATTCTGCATTCAGATAAAGGCCGGAACAGGTCCGGCCAAATACTTTTTATCAATTTTCTCTCAGGTTCCTCTGCTGCAAGCTCTCGCTAGCCATAAGAAAACCGATAGCCCTTTCCGCCAGCGGATACCTGCGAACCAGTGCCTTGAACCTCTTGCCGTGATTTGGCTCAAGCAGATGTGCCAGTTCATGCACAATTACATAATCCTCGACCCACTGGGGGAGAGCTGCCAGGTTGTTGCTTATGCGAATGGTCCTAGCTAGGCAGTTGCATGATCCGCGCCTGCGTTCCTGGTTGGTCGAATACTGGATGCAGTTCCAGGTAAGACTGCCCTGAAAATATTTTCTATTCAGATGATCAGCCCTCTTCTGAAGGTGAAGGTCATCTTTGGGGTAGACCCGTTTTTCCAACCGAGTTTGCAGCTTTTCTATGTGACCGGCAAGCGCAGCATCTGAGATAGATGCAGGAGCCAGTATCTCCATATTTCCCCCAACCATCCTGGCCTGGATGGTCTTCTTTCGTCGCGCAGACCTCTTGACAATGACCTCCATAGCTAAAATCTCCCTGTATTTTTCATGTTCTGTCTGCCGGATATGACCACTAACTTTTTAAAGTTTTTCATTTAGTAGCAGGGCAGCCAGTCCACGCTGATCTCTCCTGGGCAGCTGTTCGACCAGAGCTGTATAAATTTCTCGATTGAGAACACGCCGGTCAAATCCTCTACACTTCTGCCTATGAGCTGATGGCGGCCTTTGCTGGACGGCATCGGGTCAAATGACTGCCAGGCGATGTGTGCTGTGCCAATGACATTGGAGTTGATGCTGGCCTCGATGCCGCCTGCCTGCCCGATTGCCTTTCCGCTTGCATCATTCGCTGTGGAATTTAAGCTGAGTCCTCTGGTCTTGACATCCGTCTCCATCTCCAGGTGCTCGACATCGGTGTACTCCTCAATGAGCGATGCTCCCATCTCATAATTCTTGACCGCGAGGACATCTTTCTGGCCGGCGTTGTTCATGGCTTCTTCAAATCCAAGAGGCATCTGCGCCTGCACTGCCATTATCGTAGACATCATGAAACAAATCAGCTTGCCCATCATCTCATCACCTCGCTTCGATGATTGTCGAACAAAAAAAAATAAATTTTTCGGCTCAATCCATTGTCGTCGTGTCCTGGCTCGGACCAGAGGAGACTTCTTGATTCATGGCTTGCAATGCATTTTCCCGGTTTTTCATGGCGGCCTCATTTGTAGAATCAATGAGGAGCGCTCTATTGAAGCAATCTAAAGCCAGCTGGTATTTTTCTTGTTCCATGAGGACGACTCCTTTGTTATTCCAAGCAGAGGGGTTCTGAGGACTGATAATTGTTGCTTTTTCAAAGCATTGCAGAGCGCCTGTAAGCTCGCCTTCGTTGCCCAGTGCCATGCCTTTTCCTATCCATGCATCGACATACGATGGATTGCTCTCCAGGATCACATCAAAGAGAACAATGGCCTCGCTATACTTTTTTTGCCCCAAGGATAGAGCTGTTGCCTTCAGGTTTAATGCCTCAGGATTTGAGGTGTTGATTTCAATCGATTTATCGAAACAGGATATGGCTTCGTCGAAGCGTCCTAAATTGGCGAGAGCCCTTCCCTTGTAATTCCAGAAAACGGTGCTGTTGGGCTTCAACTCGATGGCTTTATCATAACTTGCAGCAGCGTTTTCAAAGTCGCCGGTTATGTAGTAGCTATTTGCCTGATCATACCAGAACTGCGCAGTCTCTCCCATTGCTGGCAGGATAAGCATCGCCGCCAGTGCTGCTATAATTGTGATAGTGAGTTTCATGGGTGGCTCTCTTTTACATAGGTGTAAATATCTCTACCCCTTCGATTCAAAGTTCATCATGCCCTTTGGATGTGTTCTCTTCGCTGCTGTTCGTCTTCTTGACCTTGGCCAGTCGAGCTTTAGTAGCTTTGATGGACCCGGCGAGGCTCGATGAGGTCACCTCTTGCTCGCTCTTGCAGTCAACACATTCCTCCTTGGAGGCATAGGCTAGACCACCTTCGGTATCTATGTTCATGGAGAGAGATGCGTTATCGGAGTAGTTGTAGACCAGCTCGACCGGCCTGCTCAATGGTGACAGGGAGATGAAGACCAGGCCCGATCTGATTGTGGCATTCGGCTCAAGCGCTGTAGCCCGCATTCCCATCTTTCTTGAGCTGTCGTATTCCAGGCTCTCGTACTTCCAGCCCCACTGATCCTTCAATGTAAAGTTATGGGCATCAAGGTCCAGACTCGTTGAGTTGTTGTTTGTAACTGCCACATCCAATTCAACTGTCTTTTTATTCGAATTTGTGCTGGAGCGAAGCATTCCATAATAAATAAGCTTCACAAACTCGTTGCTGGTGTTGACCAGCTCTGGAAAACGTTGGGAGAACTGCTCTCCGCCAGCCTTGTCCCTGGAGAGATCCACAGTCAGGCTTTTGGCAATGGTCTCCTTTGGGACGACGAAGCCGATCAGCCGGCGGCCGTTCTGCAGCTCTTTAATGTAATCCGAGCTTGTCTTATACCTCCGGTCGTTTCCATCTGTGAGGCTGTAGTCAGCGAGAATGGCTGCCTTATCGCTTTCATTTATCCTGGTCAGACAGGCATCTACCACCAGAACGGAATATGAGTCGGAATGACTGTACCCGCCAAACCCTGGGTCCTTGAAGGTGCCAAAGACCGTGCAGTTGATGACACCGTTGCTGGATTGCAGAGGATATCCTGAAGCATTTGCCAGCAGGAGGAACAGGAATAACAGCAGCGTTAAAGCCGGCCATCTCATCTATTGCATACCTCCTATATTTAGTCCATTCTCAGGCGGATGCGCTCGACGAGTTGTTCAGAGTGCTGCTTGGCGCGCCGGCAGTCTCGTTTGTATCCGGCGTCTTGCTGTCTAAATCTTCTCTTGTGGCTGCAAGCTTCGCTTTGCTGGCAGCTACTTTTTCCTTGATAGAGTTGATCTTGCTGGTAGTGTTCTCATTTTTAGCTACATCTGTCGTCTGGGCCGCATCGGTCTGGTTCGTGGAGGACTCGGCCTGAACTGATGCGGTCTCTTGCGTTACAGCAGTAGATGAGGCTGCGACTGGAGTGGTGCCTGTCTTGGATGCAGTTCCGTAGACGACCTCGTCGCTAAGCTGCACATAATCCCGCTCAAACTCTATGACCAATTGGTTGGGTGTTCCGTAGTCATAGGCTAATGCGGCTGGCCTGCTGGCTGGCGAGATCCCTGTGAACCCAATGAGAACCCGGTCTGATGTGGCATTATTGGGACTGACGATCTCGGCATCAAATCCAAGGGTGGGCTGATAGGGCCATCCCCACTGGTCGAGGAGAGTAAAGTTCTCAGGGCTCACTAGCAGGTCTTTTGTGCCGTTGTTCTGGACCCTGACCTGAACAACTATTGCTTGCTCGTCGGAGTTGGCAGAACTGTCCACAATTCCGTAGTATCTTAAGATCAGCCGGTCGTTGCTTGCTTTGGGTGTGGCCCACCAGTTGATGTAAATTGGGGCTTCGCCATCAGGCGTCACATTCATGAGCTTGAATAAGCTATCCATCTCTGTGAGGAAGTAGACAGTCTGTTTTCCGGAAGAGAGTGTCTTGTACAGGCCTGCAGGGTAGATCACATCGTTTTGATCCATCAGTTGATATGTGGCATTCTCGGCTCCGATCAGCCCGACATCTACCTTCAAGATCTCCTGTGTTGAATTCTCATCATCTACGGGCATCTTGGTTGATCCAAAAAGCACTACAGTTGCATTTGTATCGCTTCCTTGCAGCAATGCGGCTTTTGCCGTGCCGATGGCCAAAGCCAGCAGAAGGGCCATAACAATTATTCTCATCTGATACCCCCATAATCTTGTCTGTTGTTTTTTATACTCTAATATCTGATAGCTAATTAATACTGTTGATTGCGTTCGCCATTCAATTATATACATTTTTTCCAGGAATCATCTTTTTCATATGCGTCGATGGTCGAGCCAGGCTGGGAAACCTATATCTGCCTGTTACATCATAGGCGAGAAAGGTGTTCTCATTGTCATCGCCTATCCTTGTAACCTGTGGCCTGCCCTATGCCAACGGGGCCTGTCATTTGGGCCACTTAAGAACCTATGTACCGGCGGACATCTTCGTTCGAGGATTGAAGAAATTGAATAAAGAGGTGCTCTTCGTATGCGGCTCTGATGCCCACGGGACACCAATCGTTGTCAATGCCGAGGCCCAGGGAATGACGCCGAAGGCCCTGGTGACCAGATATCACCAGCATTTTGATGAGGTTTTCAAAGGGATGGGCATCAACTTCGACCTCTTCGGAGACACTGACGATGCTGCCTGTCACAATCGCACCCAGGAGATGGTCAAGGCCCTCATGGATGGCGGACATGTCTATCCACGCGAGATCGAGCTGGCCTACTGTCCCAAGTGCGAGCGTTTCCTGCCTGACAGATACGTGGAGGGCGAATGTCCCTACTGCGGAAAGCCAGCCAGGGGCGACGAGTGCGATATGGGCTGCGGTCGCCACCTTGAGCCGGGCGAGATCAAAAACGCTGTCTGCAAAGTCTGCGGCGGAAAGGCTCAGTACCGAAAGCAGGTTCATTATTTCTTCAAGCTCTCCGAGTTCAAGGATTTCCTGCTCGATTATCTCCCGACACTTGGAGGAACGACCTCGGCTCGTAATTATGCAATCGAATGGGTCCGCCAGGAGCTGAAGGACTGGTGCATAACCCGTAACATGGCCTGGGGAGTCAAGTTCCCGGGACACGATGATCTGGTCGTCTACGTCTGGGTTGACGCGCCCATAGGCTACGTGGCCTTCACTGAGGAGTGGTGCGCCTCTCATGGCCGGGACTGGAAGGACTATTGGAAAGACGGGGCCAAGATCATCCACTTCATCGGCGGAGACATTGTCTACCACCACTGCATCTTTTGGCCGGCAATGCTCAAGGGCGCCGGCTACACCCTGCCCTCAGCGGTTGTGGCCAGCGGCATGCTCAAGATCGATGACAAAAAGTTCTCCAAATCAAGAGGAAACGTCATCTGGGTAAAAGAGGATTACCTCGAGCGGGGACTTCATCCCGATCTGCTGCGCTACTATCTGGCCAGTTACACGGCCCACAACAAAGAGGTCAACTTCTCCTGGAAGATCTTTGCCGACAAGGTAAACACTGAGCTGGTGGGTGCCTTTGGTAACTTCATCAACCGGGGCCTCACATTCACAGTTAAAAACTTCCAGGGAAGGGTTCCTGCAGGGGAGATCGACCGGGATGTCATGGCCAAGATTGAAGAGACCATGAACGATGTGGTGTCAGGCCTTGAGGAGTATGAGTTCAAGAAGGCTGCAGATGCAGTTATGTCTCTGGCGGACTATGGCAACATCTATTTCCAAAGCCACGAGCCCTGGAAGCTGGTCAAGACCGATATGGTTGCTGCCGGTGCAGTGCTGAAGAGCTGCCTGCAGATCTCAAAGGCCCTAGCCCTGCTCATGGAGCCAGTGATGCCCTCAAAGATGCAAAACGCCTGGAAGCAGCTCGGATTCAAGGATGCGGTGGCAGATCGACCGTTTTCCGAGGCCATCAATCCAATAGCCGAGGGAAGCCTTCTCGGTACTCCCGAGATTCTTTTCACACGGATGGAGGACGCTGCCATAAAAGAGCTGGACCGGATATTTGCTGACAGAATGAAAGAGGCCGAGGCTAAAGAGAAGTCTGGGGTGAAGGGTGCCGAGAAGAAGGGGGAGATCTCCTTTGAGGAGTTTTCGTCTCTGGACATTAGAATCGGCCAGATCAAAGAGGCCGGGGCCATCAAGGGATCAAAGAAGCTGCTCAAACTGCAGGTTGATATCGGCGGCGAGATCCGTCAGGTGGTGGCAGGCATTGCCGAGGCCTACCCGACAGAGGAACTTGTGGGCACGCAGGTGGTCGTGCTTGTCAACTTAAAGCCGGCCAAGCTCTTTGGCATAGAGTCACAGGCCATGCTTTTAGCTGCAGATAGAGCCGGCAAAGCAGTGCTGCTACAGCCAAGGGTGGCTGTAGAGATCGGAACTAAGGTAAGATAGGAGGTTTATCGTGTTGTTGCAGGTTGAAAATCTGTCCAAAACCTACCGGCTCAAGGACAGGGAGATAGTGGCTCTGAAAAACGTCAGCTTCGCCACCAAGCCGGGCGAGATACTGGGGCTGGTGGGAAAGAGTGGCGGCGGGAAGAGCACTCTCATGAAGATCCTGAGGGGCATGGAGAGCTTTGATGCCGGTAAGATCCTCATGGACGGGATGGTCATCACACCCGAGTCTACTGATGATGCTAAACGGGCGCAGATGGCGATCACTTCCATTCATCTGCAAAGGGACTTTGCACTCTGGACTGAGACCGCGCTAAAAAATGTGGTGCGAAGGGTCCACTCCAGAAAGACCGGCTACGAGGTTCTGCCCATCCCTGAAGACCCGGACTACGATGCCATGTACCAAGAGGCTCTTTACTACCTGCGTCTGGTGGGCCTAGAGAAGAAGGCGCATCACCTGGCAACGGTCCTGTCCGGAGGCGAGAAGCAGAGGCTTCTCATTGCAAGGCAGCTCTCCAAGAAGCCCAAGGTCCTGCTCCTGGATGAGCCTGCTACCATGTCCTGTCCAGCTACTAAGCAAGAGGTACTGGATGCCATCAAGAATGTGAACCGCGAGCTGAATCTGACCATAATCGTAGTATCCCATCTGCCAGAGGTTCATGCATATCTTGCGGATAGACTGATCTGGATTGATAAGGGCGAGATTGTAGCTGATGGCAAGCCCGAAGATGTCCTGAAGAGCTTCATGTCCGGCATCGGAGAGATGCAGCCGCTTGCCGCCAGGCTCAATCCCCAGCCAATCATTCGGGTGAGGGGCCTGTACAAGAGAACATGCCTCGTGAGCACCGGAGAGGTCCTCAATGTCCTGGCCATGAAGAATCTGAACCTCGATATCAACGAGGGCGAGATCACTTCGATCATCGGCAACAGTGGTGGGGGCAAGACCACCCTTCTAAAGATAATTCAGGGAGTCAGGTTGCCTGACGAGGGGAGCGTATTCTATCGTCTTGGCGACAAATGGGTGGACATGATGGACTACTCTCCGGAGAGGATGCTGGTTCGTCAGAATCTGGGCATCATGTATCAGGAGTTTGCTCTCTACGCCGGTGAGATGATCATCGACCAGATCTCCTATCAACTGGGCGTCAAAGGCAACGATGTCATCGAGCATGCTCGGGCCGTGGCCGAGGAGATGGGGATCAGCGACAAGGTTCTGGATGTCATCTATGCCATGACCGACATGTCTGAAGAGGATGCTAAAGCAGCACTCGAGTCCCTGGGGCTCACCCGCGATATCTTCAAGGACCTGTTCCCGCGTTTTCCCATGACTGAGGCCGAGAGGTTTGCCAGGCCCATATTCAAGCTCTTATCCCTCGATCCGGAGGTCATGTGGAAGCTGCCCGATCAGCTCTCCGGCGGGGAGAGGGTGAGGGCCTCGCTGGCTATTTTGCTTGCCGCCAGGCCGAAGGTATTGATTCTGGATGAGCCCTTTGGAGACATCGATCCCATCACCTTGCGAGAGGTCTCCAATTCCATAAAGAGGCTCAATGCCGAATACGGGACCACCATTCTCCTGGTAAGTCATCATGTCGATTTCGTAAAGGAGATATCTCACCGGGCCATTCTATTCGAGAGCGGTGCCGTCACTTTAGACGGAATGCCGGAGGAGGTCTGCAACGCCTTTTTGGCCTCATGTCATGCTCCTTATCTGAAGCGCCTGGAAGAGCTCTATGCGGTTGCCGGATGATCTGGGATGGACGAGCAGGTTGAAGAGATTTATAAGCAAGTTGCAGATCGGATAACTGCCGAGGAATTCCAGGCCAGAGTGGAAGAGAAGGTAGCCCTCATGGCCGGTCTGTGCGATGGCAGGACTGCTGCCATGCTCGTGGCCCGGGATCTGGGTACCGTCGAGGTGCTGACCCGGATCGGCAGCATCCGTCCAGAGATGGGCAATGTCACCTTCCAGGGCAGGGTGATATCTGTCTCAGAGGTTCGCGAGTTCCCGCGTTCAGACGGCTCAGTTGGGCGGGTCGTCAACTTAGTTTTGTCAGACGAGACTGGATCGATTCGTGTGGCTCTTTGGGATGAGAACGTTGAGCTGGTCCGATCCGGGGATTTGAAGGTCGATCAGTGCCTGAAGGTTAGAGGTCTGGCCAAGGAAGGCTACGCCGGAACAGAGGTGAGCCTTGGCCGTGGCGGTGGCATCGAGGAGGTTGACCTGGACATCAAGCCCCGCCAGGCGGCCTACAAGATTGCCGAGATCAAGAGCGATATGAGTGAGGTCTCTCTCGTAGCTCTCGTGGTGGACCCTGGCGAGGCCAGGGAGTTTGTGAGAAAGGATGGCGGCATTGGGCACGTTCGGACTGTTCTTTTGGGCGATGAGACCGGCAAGATCAGGCTGACCCTCTGGAACGAGCAGGCGGCCATGCCCATCGAGAAGGGCGAGACAATCGAGGTGCAAAACGGCTCTTGTCGCGAGAGGTATGGATCGCTTGAGATCTCGACAGGGGGCTACAGCACTGTCAAAAAGAGCAGCCAGAAGGTGCAGTTTTCCGAGAAAGTGGTGCCCATCTCAGAGCTGAAGCCGGGCATGATCGCAAGCGTCAGTGGTTTTGTAACAGGTCTGGGAGAGGTGCGGCAGTTTCAAAGAGATGACGGAAAAGCCGGACGGGTAGCCAATATCTATGTGTCAGATGAGACCGGTCGCATCAAGGTGGCTCTATGGGGAGACCACGTTGATTCATTGCAAGGACTGGACCTGGGATACAGGGCCGAGATCATCGATGCCCAGGCCAAGAGCGGCTGGAACGAGGAGCTTGAACTCTCCTGTGGATGGAAGAGCCGGATTACTTTCGCTCCGCCTGGATAACATTGTTAAATAAGAAGGAATAAGATCAGGAATAATGTCAACAAAATTGCTGGAAGATCTGCCCGGAGTGGGGCCGGCCACTGCGGAAAAACTGCGTGAGGCGGGCTTCGGTTCCATTGAAGCTATTGCTGTAGCCTCACCGGGCGAGCTGGTGACGGCTGCCGAAGTTGGCGAGGCCACGGCTGCCAAGATCATAGCCGGTGCCAGACAGGCGGCTGATGTAGGCGGCTTTGAGACGGGAGATCGGATTTTAGAGAGGAGAAAGCTGGTGGGAAAGGTCACTACCAGCAGCAAGGGCTTCAACGATCTATTGGGCGGGGGAATGGAGACCCAATCCATTGTGGAGCTTTATGGCGAGTTCGGCTCAGGCAAGACCCAGGTGGCCCACCAATTGGCCATCAACGTCCAGTTGCCTGTAGAAATGGGCGGCTTAAACGGCTCTGCGATCATCATCGACACCGAGAATACCTTCCGGCCTGAAAGGATAGCCCAAATGGTGAAAGGGTTGCCGCCTTCGCCAGACGGTCACGAGTGGGACCCGGATGAGTTCTTGAAGAACATCAGCGTGGCCAGGGCCTTCAACTCCAATCACCAGATATTGCTCGCGGAGAGCGCCATGGACCTGGCTGAGAAGGTCAAGGAGTCGGAGCGGCCCGTGCGCCTGCTCATAGTGGACTCGGTAACGGCCCACTTCCGGGCTGAGTACGTTGGGCGCGGCACCTTGGCCGACCGCCAGCAGAAGCTGAACAAGCACCTGCATGACCTGATGCGTTTTGGCGATCTGAACAACGCCCTGATTCTGGTGACAAATCAGGTCATGAGCAAGCCGGACACGTTCTTTGGCGATCCGACCAAGCCTGTGGGGGGACACGTTCTCGGGCACACAGCAACCTTCCGGCTGTACCTGCGAAAGTCCAAGGGCGAAAAGCGCATTGCTAAACTGGTGGATTCACCAAATTTGCCGGACGGCGAGACGGTCTTCTCAGTGACAATGGAAGGGCTGAAGGACTGAATGCAGTCCAAACCACACAATCCAGCGAAGAGATACCTTCTGTTCGCGAACACAGACAGATCTTCCTCAAGGAAATAATCAAATAGCTTGCCGATACCATGTTAAGGATGACTATGAAATTAAAAATAAAGATTACTGGTCCCAAGGTCCATGATGTGGGCTACAGATACTTCTTGATGAGCATGGCCATAGACATGGGCCTCAAAGGCTTCTCTGCCCGCAATAGGACGGGCGAAAAGGAGCCGGAAGTAATCGCTTTGGTCGAGGGCGACGAGGAATCAATTGCAGATTTTAAGAAACTGGTTGATACCAGGAGACCTGAACGCTCTCAGGTATCGAGCATTGCCTTTGAGAACTATGCGGGCGATGTTATGAAGACAGAGAGCTATGCCCAAATTTGCTCATCAATTCAGTTGAACAAGGCCAT
>JAJRAX010000358.1 GCA_028679775.1 Methanothrix sp.
CTGCTCGGCCCGATGAATCACCGCTTCCAGCACATCCCGCGCAGGCTGAAGCGAGCGCGCCCGAGCTTGTTGCAGTTCCCGTAAAGCGCTGAGCAAGGGAATGGATGAAGCCACCCGCTCAGGCATTTGCAGAGGAAGCGCAGCGGCAGTGGTTTCCGCTTCAGAATCTGAGAGCGGCGCATCGGAAACCGGTTTAGGCAATTCGAGTTTTTCCACCTCTCTTTCGACGTCAGGGCGACCTTCCGCCAGACGATGTACAGCTGCGGCAATTCGATCGAGCCCCGCTTGAAGCGGGCGAATTGTGTCCGACATCGGCTGAATACCGGTTTCACCAACATCTCTAAGGATCGGCAAGAGATTGGACGCCATGGTTTCGATCTCAGCCAACTGGACTGTGGACGCCGATTTGGCAAGATTCGTGACCCCGTTCAGGATAAACCCATAGAGCTTCGAACGAAGCGGCTCCTCGCCCCCCTCCCCCAACTTCTTCAGCGCCATTTGGATTTGGGCCAGCCATTCTCGAGCTTCAAGGGCAAACAGTCCGACGATCTCCTTCCGAAAATTCAGATCGGTGCGATCCTGAACCAGTCCCCACGCGTGGGACACGTTCCCCTGCGTGACTCCTGATTGCTCCGCTTCCTGAGGAGTTGCGACTCTGGTTTCAACCACACCCTGAATCGCTGTCGCAATCGCATCCAGACTTTCCAGAAGCGACGTGAAGTGGACGGAAGCGACGCCTGCTGCAGAAGGCACCTGAGCCTTAGGGGGCAAATCTGAGAACGACACTCGCCCCACAACCGGTGGTTTGAGTGTCTCAATGACGGAGACCAGCGGCGTGAGGCTCAAATCAACCCGCCGCGTTCCAAGGCCATCACTACTGTCCTCCTGACTGACCTTCACCACTGGACGGAGTGGGTATCTGGCGTTCACACTCACCACTGTTCCCGCCTCTCCCGTCGTCAATCGAACGGTGGTGCCCAGCGGATAGACCGAGAGTTGCTCCACAAGCGCCTTCAGAATTTCGCGCGGGAACGTCGCCCGCTCCGTCACCAGCAGTTCTTTGACGGCTTCATGCGGGAGCAGACGGCGACGATACGGGCGCTCACTGACCAGCGCATCGAATACATCGACCACACCGAGAATCTGCGCCATTTCGCTGATCTGTCGTCCCTTGAGTCGATTGGGATATCCGTGACCATTGCAGCGCTCGTGGGCTTGCCTAGTCAGTTGTGCAAGCCAGTGATACTCCTCCCCCGCTCGATGGATGACCTGATACCCTAGTTCAGGATGTTGCTCGATCAGCACTCGCTCATCATGAGTCAAGCGCCCAGCCTTCGTGACAAGAGATTGCGGCACGGCCAACAATCCAATATCGTGCACGAGTCCGGCGAGCGCTAACCGCTCCAATTCCTTACCGTAGTACCCCAGACCAATCCCGACTTTGGATCCAAGAATCCCGACATTGATCAGGTTCGTAATGAGAGGCGAGCCGGCCGGGCTGGACAGGGCCTCAACGATCAGCTCGTCATTATGCTTCAGGGACAAGACCAGCGCCGTCGCCAGCGCCTCAAGTCGCTCCATACGGAGTGGACGTTGGCTTTGGATGGCCGATGCCGCATCAGCCAACTCCCTTTCTGCCTCGCGGTACCAATTCATTTGCACAAAGAACCCTTCTCTCACTCCGTCTCACAGAC
>JAJRAX010000324.1 GCA_028679775.1 Methanothrix sp.
GGGGAGGCGGATTCGAGCACGAGGCGCTCGACGCCGTGCGGAAAACGCAGGGCCATGTAAAGCGCCAAGCGGCCGCCCATCGAGTATCCGACGAGGGAATAGCGTTCGATGCGGCGCTCGGTGAGCCATTGCGCGACAGTCTCGGCGGCACGGTGCATGCCGGGGAACGGTTGGGATTCGGGCACGAGAGCGGCGCCGTGGCCGGGGAGATCGGGCGCGAGACATTCGAAGTCGGGTTCGAGAAACGAGATGATTTCGTTCCAATCCTGGGCGTTGCCCATGAAGCCATGGAGAAACACGACGGCGGGGCGATGTAGGGCGGAACTTGTTCCGCCGATCTTGGTTTCAACAGTTGCGCTTTTCGGCGGATCAAGATCCGCCCTACGCGTTGCCGGCTCTTCTCGGTGACAAGAAACGGTTCCATTGTCAGTGACCCGTTTCATGTGGGTGTCTCCGCCGGAAGAATGCCGCGTGCACGAAGCCAATGCAGGCAATGGTCCGGCCAAGTGCGGAGGGCCGGGTTGTCCTTGTAGAGGCCGCCGCCGTGTTTACCTTGTTCGTAGATGTGAAGCTCGCACGGCACGCCGGCCTTGTAGAGCGCTTGATAGAACAGGATGCTGTTCATGGCGGATGTCGTGTGGTCTTCGGTGATGTGGAACAGGAACGTGGGGGGCGTTTTGGCGGTGACGTGGAGGTGCGTGGACAAGAAGTCCAGGAGTTTGCGTTCGGGTTTGGGGCCGAACAGGTTCTTCATTGTGCCGCGGTGCATGTTGGGTTGATTCAGGACGATGAGCGGATAGGCGAGAATCATGAAGTCGGGACGGGAGGAGGCGCGTTCAACGGGATCGCGCGTCAAGAGCTTGCCCTTTTCGATGTGTACGCCGGTGAGTGAAAGAAGATGGGCGCCTGCGCTGAATCCCATGCCGCCGATTCGGTTGGGGTCGAGTCCCCACTCGTGCGCGCGCGAGCGAATCAGGCGAATGGCGCGGCGCGCGTCGTCGAGGGGCGCGGGATAGAGGTATCGCGGGCCGAGCCGGTAGCGCAAGAGAAACGCCGCAATGCCGGCGGCGTTGAGCCATTCGGCGACCTCTACGGCTTCGTGACCCAACGCCAGCTTGCTGTAGCCGCCGCCGGGCATGACGATGATGCCGACGCCGGTTCGCGTGTGCGCGGGAGGAAGGCAGACGGTGAGCGCGGGCCGATCTTCGTCGGTATCGCCGCGCGCTCCCGGTGTGCCGTTGGGCCAGAGGAGTTCGGTGGGCTTCGCGGCGAGGGTCTGTTCGGGCGTCATGTGGACA
>JAJRAX010000179.1 GCA_028679775.1 Methanothrix sp.
GATTTTATGTTTATTC
Organism: Methanothrix sp.; assembly: GCA_028679775.1. Taxonomy (GTDB): domain Archaea; phylum Halobacteriota; class Methanosarcinia; order Methanotrichales; family Methanotrichaceae; genus Methanothrix. Next base: position 17 of record JAJRAX010000179.1, read on the forward strand.
GGAACTTGTTATCTTGGGATCCTCCGGATGCCGGGCTCAGCAAGAGGCTACCACGCCGGGCTATCCTCGTGGGAGTGACGCAGTCGAAGGTATCGATCCCGCGGGAGACGCACTCCAGAAGGTCATCTATATCACCTATACCGAGCAGATGACGCGGTCTGCAGTCGTCAAGCCTTGGAACCGTCCAGTCCAGGACCTGATGCATGTCTTGCTTGCTGTTTCCGAGAGATCCGCCAATAGCAATGCCGTCAAAGGGCTGGGTGGAGATGGCCTCGGTGCTCTCTCTTCTTAGATCCTCAAACCAACCACCTTGAATTATGCCATAGAGAGCTTGATTCCGATCATGATATCGAATGGATTCCTCCGCCCAAACATGAGTTCGCAGCATTGCTTTTCTGGTATAATCGTAGTCAGATAACGGCGAGGTGCACTCGTCAAAGGCCATGATGATGTCTGAATCGAGATTGGACTGGATTTTCATGGATTTTTCCGAATTCAAGAAATGCCAAGCTCCGTCGGTCTGGGACTTGAAGGATATGCCATCATCGCTGATGCGTGTCAGGTTCTCCTTTTTCGCAGGCTTTGGGCGGGTCTTTTCGTGTCCTCTGTATCCATAGCCTCTTGAGAGGCATTGCGTCACCTCGTTGCCTTCTGATGGCTGCACTTCTAATGGCTGCTCCTCTGATGGCAGAATTTGGGTTGATGGATTTTTGTTTGACAGCTCCTGAGGGAAGATGTTTCCGATTTTGCTGATATTGTGCTCTCTGGCAAAGCCTAAAGAGAATGCCTGAAAGCCTCCGGAATCTGTGAAGAGAGGTCGGTCAAATCCCATAAACCCGTGCAGTCCACCCATCCGGGCAATGAGTTCATCTCCCGGCTCAAGGTGAAGGTGATAGGTGTTTGCAAGCGAGCACTGCACACCCAGGCCGATGAGGTCATCAGAGCCCAGAGCCCTCACGCTGGCCAGAGTTGCCACAGGAACTAGGTAAGGCGTTTCTATGTATCCGCGCCTGGTTCTGATCAACCCAAGCCTTGCATTCGTTTCTTTATCCTGCTTTAAGATCTCAAATGAAATTGCGCTCATTTTCGTTTACCCTGACGAGTCTCCTCTTATGCATTCGCCTCATGAAAATTGTTTTGCTGCAGATGTCTGATTTTGCAGTTATTAGGCAGGATTCATTGCGGCCATCAGGCAAAAAAAGCTTTTGCATCGCAGAGATAAATGACGAGCATGCAAAGCGCAGGAATTCTGCTGTTTCGAGTCCGGGATGAGCGGCTGCAGATGCTGCTGGCTCATCCTGGTGGACCGTTTTGGTCCGACAAGGACGAAGGCGCCTGGTCCATACCGAAAGGGATGTTTGATAATGATGAGACGCCACTGGAGGCCGCAAAGAGGGAGCTGTTCGAGGAGACTGGCATCAAAGCGAACGGAGAGTTCATAGACCTTGGCTCAATCAGACTGCCGAGCAGGAAGATCGTTTTCATCTGGGCCATAAGGTCTGACTGGGATGCAAAAAAGATCATAAGCAACAAATTCAGTCTCGAATGGCCGAAGGGATCGGGAATTCTTCGGGAATTTCCAGAGGTCGACAGAGCTGAATGGTTCGATGTAAAGACCGCCAGGAAGAAGATTCAGAAGGGTCAAGCCGAATTTATTGATCGCCTTATAAAAATAGCAGAAATTGATGAGCCGGTGGGCAGGCTCAGCTCAGAGCCTTCTTGAGAGCTACCACCAGATCCGGCTGAATAGCACTTCTCCTGTCTCCGCCGCAGACAATCCCCCGCACCCCTATGATGTCCGGCTGCAACCGGCGGAGAAGTTCAAGATGCGGAAATCCAATGCTTCCGGCGATGGCAACCTCAAGGCCCGCAGCATGGCCGAGATCGATGAATTCACGCAGATCCTGCTCGCTCATGAAATCGAACGTCGGCCTTCCGTCTTTGACTGCAGTGTCAACCATGACCACGTCTGCTCCGGCCCTGGCGGCTGTCGCTGGCAAGAGGAAGGGCGAGATGCAGCCTGCACGAGAGAAGTCGGAATATCCTGATGCAACCACTTTCTTGTTGCCATCAAAATCCTTGACTGCTCGCACGATTCCCGCCATCATCTCCTCCGCCTGATCCTGGGTCTTTACTCCGAGCAGCCCGGCTTTGATGTATTCAGCTCCGGACGTGGCAGCTCCTAAAGCCGCAAGGCTCGCAGTGCCTGGCTTGAACTCCAGGTCGCCGATGGTTGCGGATACAGGCACCTTCCCACGTGCCAGCTCGGCTATGGCCCTGATCGTCCAGGGAAAGTTCGCGCCGAGTGACCCTTCTTTGGGATTCTTGATATCTAAAATGTCTGCGCCGCCGGCGAGAGCGGCCTGTGCTTCAACGATATTCATGGGGCTAACCAACAATCTCATATTCATCCAATCCCGAAAAGACCAGTCGTGCGGTGCATCTTCGTCCTCGATATACTTAATGGTGCTGTTGTTCATGCTGTCCGCGGAGAGAGGAGCCGTTATGAGCCCATATCTTCCTTCTCCAGGATCGTCTCTACATCAGAGCCGCTCTCAGTGCTTTCAGCCATCCGGCCCAAGGAGGTTTACGTCGCAGATTTGAACCTGCTTACAGGCCGAGGGAATAACCTTCAAGTCATAAATGAGATATCCAAGACGGCTGAGACCCTTGCAGATACCGGCATCTCCAACACTAACGATCTGGATCTCCTATCTGAGCTTGTAATCCCGGTCCTGGGCACAGAGACCGCATCACTCTCGCTAATTGAGGGCGCGGCAGGAAAAGGCCGTCAGATAGTGGTGAGCATTGATATGAGGATGAGACGGGTTTTGTCCCACGATCCCTGCCTGTCAGGACAGATGCCGATAGATATCCTGCAGAGGCTGAATCCTCTGGATCTGGAAGAGGTCATACTTTTAGAGCTGGATCGCGTGGGCACATCTGCGGGACTGGATCTTGCGTTTTTAAAAGAGGCTCAAAGGGCCTCCAGGCACCCGCTAATTCTTGGTGGCGGCGTGAAGGATGAAAGAGATCTCGCTTTATTGGAGGAGATCGGTTTTTCCGGAGCGCTCGTGGCCACAGCGATTCATAACGAGAGAATTCCTGTGGCGACTGTGCAGTAAGTCGCCTTTTCAGGTCGCGACGATGTCCGCATCTTCTTTCTCCTCTCAAGATCGCTTCCTGCCTGCTGCCAGAAAGCCCGTGTAGGAGCAGAAAAAGGTTCTTCTGATATCGTCCGACTTCAGTTCTCGTAACCATTTTTCCGTCTCAGACCTTGATATCAAACCTGAATCAACGGCCCGATCCGCATTCCTTGAAAGATCGAAGATCGTTTCAGCGAGGCCTAGATCTGTTATCATCAGGGTACTTGGAATTATCTGAATATCGGCGAGATCAAGCATCCGAAAGTGCCTGTAGAGATCGCGCCCAATCCAGCCGCTCTTGAAGTTGTCGCACCAAAAGTCCACGAGCTTGCGAGTAATCTGTCTATTCCCGGAATCGAAGGTGAATGTGCCCCAATCAGGCTCATAGGCTACGATGCAGCCACCGTCCCTGGTGACCCGAACCATCTCGGCCAGCACTCTTTCCGGCTGCCGCGTATGCTGAAGCGTCCTGTCAATCCTCGAGCAATCGAAGCTCCCATCCTGAAAGCCCATCTGGCTGGCGTCTGCCAGCACGAACTCTATGGCCTGGCCCAGATCTTTTGCCCTCTCCCGGGCAGCCTCAACCATGGCGAGGCTTGAGTCCAGGGCCACAACTCGCCCGTTGCTTCCTACTATCCTGGATAGGGAGATGGCATCAAAACCAAGACCCGAGCCCGCCTCCAGGACCATTGAGCCCTCTCTGGCACCCATGAGTTCGAAGCTTTTTCTTTTGTAATCCTGGAAATATGGCAAGGAGTTCAGTGTAGCCAGGCAGGAGGCAAAAAGCAATGGGTCCGAGGAATGATCGACATCCGAGAATCCGCTGGAGAGATGGTCCATGATATCACTGAACTAAAAGCGGTAGTTGCCTGCTTTAACCTTTGCATTAAAATTATCTTCCATCGAAGAGCAAGAAAACTGCAAAAATATTTGGATATAAATATCAGACTTGAAACATCTCAGGCCATGATCCCCACAGGACAGGGCCTTTTTTCTCTTTGATTGCACTCCTCTCTAATGTCTGGAGGGCTTCCTTAGGCTGGACTTCAGTGCCTGGCTCGCGCTTGTCCTCAAGCCTTCTTATGATCATATCGTCCACATCGGAAGATCGAGCGGAAAAGATCTCTGCCAGAATCTGTTTTGCCACCTCCAACTCCAGCTTTCTGACCTTATCCCGGCAGTTTTCCGCCGGCTTTACCAGATGCCGCCTTGGCTTTCCCATGAGCGCAGGTACTGTTGCCATAGCAGGGCATTAGTACGTGTAAGATTAAGTAGTTTTCCAAAAAAAGATATCGGAAAACATTAATTATACTAAATAAAGTATGAATAACATAAATTTAGTGATTGATTCAATCCGAGTTTTATAATTTCAAGATTTTCGGCCTTATGCAAAATCGTCTGTTGCCGAGGCAATTATCGTCTTTGCCGCAACCTTTTCATATCCAGGCAGGGAAACGATATGATGTGAATGCTTTCGAAGGGCTTCATGTTCAGATCAGGGCAAGGCTTCGAGAGGAATCCATCTTCGAGCCGACTCAGCCGCAGGAGGAGGCCATCCCTGCCATACTTGCCGGAGAGAATGTGCTGCTCATCGCACCAACCGGCACGGGAAAGACTGAGGCAGCGAGCCTTCCAGTCTTTCATCAGATTCTCAATAGCGAACGCTCCGGCACACTGGCGGTCTACATTACGCCGCTTCGGGCCCTCAATCGTGACATGCTGCGCCGCTTTCACGAGTGGGGAGAGTTGCTGAAGATCTCTGTGGCCGTCCGGCACGGTGACACGAGCCAAGCAGACCGAAGAAGGCAGGCCCTTCACCCCCCGGACCTGCTTATCACAACTCCGGAGACCTTGCAGATCATGCTGACGGGAAAACGGCTGCGAAAGAATCTCTCCACGGTCAAAACGGTAGTGGTTGACGAGATTCACGAGATGGCAACCTCCAAACGCGGCTCGCAGCTATCCGTTCTCCTGGAGAGGCTGGTTGAACTCGCCGGAGACTTTCAGAGAATTGGGCTGTCAGCTACCGTGGGCTCTCCGGATGCAGTGGCCCGGCTGCTCGCCGGAAGCAGCAGGAGCTACAAAATCATCCAGACGAGGGTGGATAGGATCAGCGATTTTCAGGTTGTGAGCCCCGTGCCCGGCAGAGGAGACCATGCAATGGCCGGGACCCTTGAGTGCGATCCTCGTCTGGCAGCTCAGATTCGGTTCATCAGGGAGATGGTGAAAGGAAGGAAATGCCTGATCTTCGTCAATACAAGGCAGGCAGCAGAGGTCTTAGGCTCTCGATTCCGGCAGTTACAGGAGCCCATCGGCGTGCATCACGGCAGCCTCTCGGTGGAGGCGCGGGTGGAGGCGGAAGAGGCATTCAAGGCAGGAGAGTTGCAGGGGCTGATCTGCACCTCATCGATGGAGCTGGGAATTGATATCGGGGACGTGGACCACGTCATCCAGTACAGCTCCCCACGTGAGGTCTCCCGGCTGCTTCAGCGAGTGGGCAGATCCGGACACAGGATAGGTCTCGTCTCATCAGGGACGATCATCGCCACCTGTGCCGATGATGTGGCCGAAGGATGCGCCATCTCCAGGGCGGCTGCGGCTGGAGAGCTGGAAGACATCCGGATTCACGAGAAGCCAACCGACGTTCTCGCAAACCAGATCGTTGGCCTGGAGATGGATTTCGGAGACATTGCCTCTGAAAAAGCGCTGCAGATCATCGCCAGGGCTTACCCGTTCCGGTCTCTCACGGCAGAAGAGATGGACGGAGTGGTCGGCCAGATGGAGGAGAACCGACTGGTGCGGCTGACAGAGAACAGAATCCTGCAGAGGACCAAAAAGGCGCGCGAGTACTACATCGAAAACCTCTCCATGATCCCGGACGAGAAGAGGTACAACGTCTATGACATAGTAGGTCGCAGGTCTGTAGGAACGCTCGATGAGGCTTTTGTCATCAGCTTTGCCCAGCCGGGTGCCACGTTCGTCACAAAAGGAGAGATCTGGGAGATCACCGAGATCGAAGATGATGAGATCAAGGTGGTTCCGATTCACAGAAGTGGCGAGATTCCCAGTTGGACTGGTGAAGAGATTCCAGTTCCCTTTGCCATAGCCCAGGAGGTAGGAAGAATCCGCCGAGAGATCCGGCAGGTGCTGGAGAGCGAAGGAGAGGGAGCAAGCGAGGGTGAATGGACGGGCGAGAGCGGCGACAAAATGAAGATGGGTCGTGCGGCGGCCGTTGCCTGGCTGCAGGAAAGGTATCCTCTGGACAGCATGGCTGCAGGGGAGCTGGTCGACCTCATTTCCAGCCAGGTTGACAAGAACCTGCCAGTCCCGGACGAGACCCATATCGTTGTCGAGAGCGGGGGAGAGGGCGCAGTCATCAATGCATGCTTTGGACACAGGACAAACGACACCATAGGACGGATCATCACCTCCATCCTCTCCGCCCGCTTCGGAAGCACCGTCGAGATGTCAATTGATCCCTACCGGATAGAGTTAACTCTGCCAAAAACCCTCCTGGCTGAGGAGATTGCGAGAGTACTGGCAGACCTGGACCCGACTTACGTCGAGCCGATCCTGGAGATGACTCTCAAGAATACCACTATGCTGCGCTGGAAGATGGTGCACGTGGCCCGCAAGTTCGGCGCCTTCTCCAGGGACATAGATTATCAGAGGGTGAGCATGCAAAAGCTGCTGGCCGTCTTCGAGGGGACGCCCATGTACCGGGAGGCCTTGAGGGAGATCTATCA